>JAIEQT010000088.1 GCA_019747455.1 Chitinophagaceae bacterium
TTTGGTATTGATGGATATAAACCTGAAAGGTGGCATGAGTGGTGTGCAGGCGGTTGAATATTTAAAACAAATCATAGATGTTCCAATAGTTTACCTTACTGCCTATTCGGATGAAAAAACATTAGATCGGGCCAAACGTACCGAGCCGTACGGATATATTCTGAAGCCTTACGAAGAAAGAGAACTGCATTCTACCATTGAAATGGCACTCTACAAGCACAAAATGGAAAAGCAGATACGGCATAATGAAAAATGGTATCGCACGATACTCGAAAATATTGGGGAAGGGGTAATTGTTACCACACTTACCGGAAAGGTAACATTTGCGAATCCGGTTAGTTTATCAATTACGGGGTACGAGGATCACGAGGTCATAAATGCATCACTAAATCATTTCTTTAAACTTGAAACCCAAAATGAATTAATTAAACATATTTCCCCGCTTGAATTATTTAATTCATCTGCCAGGGGGAAAGCCTCAATGTCTGATGTTTTTCTTGTAAATAAAACAGGAACTAAAATTCCGATAGATTACCTGATAACGCCTATAAAAAATGAAGAAGATGCCACGGTTGGAATCATCATTGTATTCCGTGATTTAACCGATCAGTTGAAATCGGAAGAGGTGCTGCGTGCCACCGAGTATAGGTATACCACTATTTTTGAAACAGCTCGTGACGTAATTTACACCCTCAATAGTGAAGGCAAATTCTTGTCATTGAATAAAGCCTTTGTTGAGTTAACCGGATTTGTATATGAGGAAATGATTGGCAAACATTTCAATATTTATATTCACCCGGACGATGTTCGTACTGCCGGCCGGCATTTTAAAACTTTGAAAGAAGGCGGGTATCCTCCTGTTCATGAGTTACGCGTCATGACAAAAACAGGAGCCTATCGGTATGCGGAAATTACTTCTGTTCCTTTAAAGGAACACGGGGAAGTGGTTACCATTATTGGGATTGCCAGAGATGTAACAGTACGTAAAGAAGCAGAACTCGAACTTATCAGAGCGAAAAATTTTGCAGAGCAAAGTAAAAAATATCAGGAACAATTTTTGGCAAATATAAGCCATGAAATTCGTACACCTATGAATGCGATTCTTGGCATGAGTCAGCTTTTGCTTCAATCTAAAATGAATACCAATCAGGCTGAATTTATTACAGCCATTAGGTTATCAGCCGAGAATTTGCTCGTTATTATTAATGATATTCTGGATTTATCAAAAATTCAGGCAGGCAAAATGACCTTTGAAGAGGTGCCGTTTAACCTGATTGAACTGGTAAACGGATTAAACAATACCATTCAGTTTAAGGTTGACGAAAAAAAACTTTCTTACTCGGCTGTAATTGATAAATCAGTTCATCCAAATTTAATCGGGGATCCAATCAGGATAAATCAGGTGTTATTAAACCTGTTGGGAAACGCAGTGAAATTTACTGAGAGCGGTTCGATAAAACTGGAAATTCGACAACTTCATACCGATCGTGACAATGTTGAA
>JAIEQT010000627.1 GCA_019747455.1 Chitinophagaceae bacterium
AGCGAAAAAGAAAAGGGATGCAGAAACCGATAAAATTATTGTTGTTCGTATTTGTTGTTTTATATTCTATTCAACCAGTAGCAGCGCAACAAACTACTGACACCACCATCACTTCTGTTGATGCGGATCTGATTAATCTATTTAATCAAAAAACACCTAAAAAATATAAGGTATCTGCGGTAAAAGTTACCGGTAACCGTTTTTTCGATGAAAACTTATTGATCTCTATTGCGAATATTAATATCGGCGATGAAATCACCATTCCGAGTGGCGATCAATTTTCAAAAGCCATCACCAAACTATGGGCGCAAAATTATTTTAGTGGCGTTGAAATATACATTACAAAACTTGTTGGAAAAGATATTGACATTGAAATTGCCGTTACTGAACGTCCACGATTGGCTAATTTTAATTTTAAAGGTATACCGAAAGGACAACAAGATGATCTGCGTGGTAAAACTGGATTGGTACCCAATCGGGTTGTTACGGAGAATATGAAAATAAGCGCGTCGGAAGTAATTCGCAAATACTATGCAGAGAAAGGTTTTAGAGAAACCAGGGTAAAAATTTACGAGAAAAAAGATACTACACTCGATAATAATACACTCACACTCGAATTTGTTATTGATAAGGGTGCGAAAGTAAAAATCAACAATATCAATTTCGGGGGTAATGTAAATATTGATGAGGCAAAACTTAAAAAGCAGATGAAGGGCTCGAAAGAAAAATCGCGCCTCACTTTATATCCTATTGCCGACAGCGGAAAAATTGTAGTACCCAAACATTATACTTTTGAAGAATACCTGAAAGAAAAAGGATATCTCACGTTTAGTAAAACTAAAAAAGTATTAGATCCTTATGTGCGGTTGAAACTGGCTTCTGCCAAGTTTGATGAAAAGAAGTATGAAGAAGATAAAGAAAAGCTTCTCGATTTCTATAACGCTATCGGATACCGAGATGCTGTTATTGAAAAAGATACGGTATACAGCACGTTAGGCGGTAATTTGAATATCGACTTAAAAGTAAACGAAGGCCGTAAATATTATTTCGGAAATATTACCTGGAGAGGTAATTCAAAATATTCCGATTCCATACTTAGCACTATTTTAGGTATTCGGAAGGGTGATATTTATAATTTAGAAACCCTTAATAAAAAATTAGGTAAGCAATCTTCCCCGGATGGCGGTGATATCAGTGGCTTGTACCAGGATGATGGTTACTTATTTTTCAGAACGGATCCTGTAGAAACGGCTGTTTATAATGATACCATTGATTTTGAGATAAGGGTTATTGAGGGTCCACAAGCTACTATTAAAAATGTACGTATCACCGGTAATGATCGTACGAAGGAGTATGTGATCAGAAGAGAGCTAAGAACGATACCCGGCGAAAAATTTAGCAGACAAGCTATTATTCGATCTATTCGGGAATTGAGTCAGCTAAATTATTTCAACCCCGAAAAAATTTCTCCCAATCCGGTACCTAATCAAGAAGATGGAACAGTA
>JAIEQT010000436.1 GCA_019747455.1 Chitinophagaceae bacterium
TTGAATCCGACAACTCCTCAAGAGCTGAGTCGTCAAATGTTGTTCTTGGTTGATAAGGGTTTGCCGTAATTTTATCAACAGGAATCTCGGCGATAGATGCTGGAGTTGTCGGAGTCTCTGATTTCTCAGGCTTGTTGAATGACATATTATTAGCATCAGATATTAGGGCTCCCAAACCCCTTCCTAAAGCAGCTTTTTGTATCATAATAAACTAAGAGTTCTTTTTAATAACTTCTTTTGCTAAATTAAGGTAACTATTTGTTCCGGCAGATATTGCGTCATATAGAATAACAGGCTTGCCGTATGAAGGTGCTTCACTTAACTTAACGTTACGTTGGATTATAGTATTGAATACCATTTCATTAAAATGATGTCTAACCTCTTCAACAACTTGATTTGCTAAGCGTAGTCTTCCATCAAACATTGTCAACAAAAATCCCTCAATTTTAAGTTCAGGATTTAATCTATTCTGTACTAATTTAATGGTATTTAGTAATTTACCAAGACCCTCCAGTGCGAAAAATTCACATTGTACAGGAATTATTACAGAGTCAGAAGCTGTAAGAGAGTTAATAGTAATAAGACCAAGCGATGGAGAGCAGTCGATAATAATATACTCGTAATCATCTTTTACACTAGCAATGGTTTTTTTAAATACCATCTCTCTGTCTGGTATATTTAATATCTCTATTTCAGCACCAACAAGATTAATATGAGACGGAGCTAACGTTAGGCCAGGCACCTCTGTTTGTAATAAAATATCTTTAAAGTCTACCTTACCGATAAGAGCCTCGTACAGCGTAGCCATAGAGTTAGAATCGGGGTCAAAGTTAAACCCAGAAGTTGAGTTTGCCTGGGGGTCGGCATCAATTATCAAGGTCTTTTTCTCCATTACAGCCAATGAGGCAGCCAAATTAATGGCCGTGGTAGTTTTGCCTACTCCACCTTTTTGATTTGCTATAGCAATAATTTTTCCCATATGTTATTAGTGTAGGATGTTTCCTGAACTTGCAAATTTACAAAATCTTTTTTTAGCAAAACTAATTATATTACATTTGTAGAATAACAATTCACAACTTAATTATGGGAAAAGAGGGATGGATGGTAATCGTCAATCCAAAAGCAGGTAGTGGGAAGGGGTTGAAGGATTGGCCGACTATATCTAATTTAATGAATAGGAGCGGATTAGATTTTACCTGTGTTTTTTCGGAGCATAAATATCACGCGGTAGAAATGACCGTTAAAGCTGTTAATGATGGGTACCGCAAGATAGTTGCCATTGGTGGTGACGGTACTGTGCATGAAATTGTGAATGGAATTTTTATTCAAAAAGTAGTACCTACCACAGAAATTTCTTTGGCTGTAATCCCTACGGGTACAGGCAACGACTGGATTAGAATGTTCGGTATATCAAAGACATATAAAGAAGCTGTTCAGTCATTAGTTGATAATAGATCAGTAATACAAGATGTTGGAAAAATAGAGTATTACGAAACCAAGGTTAAG
>JAIEQT010000135.1 GCA_019747455.1 Chitinophagaceae bacterium
ACCGGAGCCTCGGTAGCACATATCGGATTCGGGTTAATGCTCATTGGAGTATTGGTATCATCGGCAAATAAAAATGTAATTTCGCGCAACGAAACCAATGTTGCGTATTTTGATGGGAACGATGCCAAAACCATGAAAGAAAACTATGAGAACATTTATCTGGAGAAAGGAAAGCCCGTTAAAATGCAAAACTATAGAGTAACCTATCTTGGAGACTCTTTGCACTGGGTAAATAATTACTATAAGGTAAAATATGAAGAACTTGACCAAACAGGAAAGGTAATAAATGAATTTATACTGTATCCCAACGGACAAAGTAATCCGAAAATGGGTTTTATTGCCAACCCTGATACACGACATTACCTGAACCGTGATATTTTCACCTATGTTAGTTCGGTTCCAAATAAAGAACGCAGAGAAGAAGATGAGTTTATTAATGAAAAATACCACAACATCAAGGTAGGTGATACCATTCAAACCAATAATGGCATCGTTTTGCTTGAAGGAATTGAATCAGACCTTGACACTACTAAAATATCCAACTCAAACATTAACGTAAAAGTAAAAGCACTGCTTAAAATTATTACACTTGATAAAACGTACCACGCAAACCCCATTTACGCTATTGAGAACAACGGCATTGTAAGTATTGAAGAAGTGGTTGAAGAAGCCGGACTTAGGTTTCGGTTTATGAAAATTAATCCTGACAAAGGAACGATTGAAATTCAAACGGCCGAGCGCACGCCTCATAAGCAATTTATCATTATGAAAGCCATTGTTTTTCCCTATATCAATTTCCTTTGGGGAGGAACTATCGTTATGATCATTGGTTTTCTATTATCTATCAAGCGAAGAATTTACGAACTTAGGCGCTCAAATGTAGCCTGATGCCCTACAAAATAACATTGATTGGCTCCGGAAATATGGCTTGGAATCTGGGTCATGCACTACATCAACATGGACAAATTATTCAGCAAGTCATCAGTAAAACTCCAGAATCTGCCTATGAACTGGCCGCTAAACTAAAGGCAAAAAGCACCTCCCTCCTTTCTGAATTAGATCAAACATCAGATATTATTTTACTTTGTGTTAAAGACGAAGCTATTGAACAGGTAGCGTCTAAAATTAATGTAAACCGTCAGGTGGTAGCACATTGCTCTGGAAGTATCCCTGTGGAAGTGTTATCCAAAGCCTCGTTTTGTTATGGTGTGTTTTATCCATTGCAAACTTTTACCAAAAATGCGCTAAAAGATTTTATGGATGTGCCTGTGTGCGTGGAAGGATGTACTAAAAAAACTGAAGAAATACTTTTCACCCTTGCCTACTCAATAAGTAATCAGGTACATCGAATCAGTAGTATCCAAAGGTTACATTTACATCTGGCTGCTGTAATTGCTAATAACTTTACCAACTTTCTTTATGTAAGTGCCAAGGAAATTCTCGATCGACACCACCTGCCGTTTGATTTACTCAAACCGCTTATAACTGAAACAGCCAAAAACGTGCAGCA
>JAIEQT010000211.1 GCA_019747455.1 Chitinophagaceae bacterium
TTCTTCGTTCTATTACCCGGCTTTTGCCATTACTCGTGGCTGTTTATTCTCAAGGAGGGTTGAGGAAGATCTTGGGAACTTCTTACCCAGGGCGGCATATTGTCCGTTTAGGAGTTAATATGGCCTATACTTGCGCGTTTATGCTTGCTATGTCTATGGGCTCTTTAACCATGATTTATACTATTTCCTATACATCAGCTTTATTCATGGTGATTTTAAGCGCTCTTTTATTAAAGGAAAAAGTTACGGTGGAAAGATGGGCTGCTGTCATGTTGGGTATGGTCGGTGTGGTAGTAGCTATGAGACCTGGATCGAGTGTCTTTGAATTAGCTTCTATATTGGTTTTAGCTGGAGCTTGTTTAGGATCTTTAAACAAGATTTTAATGCGTCGTTTGGCAGAAACCGAGCATAGTCTATCAATTGCAATTTACCCTAATATTACCATGATTCTTATCACTGTGCCGTTTCTTTTAACGACTTGGCAAGCTATGCCTTGGTCTCATTGGGGATTATTTGCTTTTGTCGGTTGTATGACAGCCCTAGGGCAATATATCATTGTTCAAGCTCTTCGATTTACGCAAGCTTCCGTATTGGCTCCCATCGATTATTCGACGTTTTTTTGGGTGGTTGCACTTGACTTCTTTTGGTGGGATAAATGGCCCGATTCATATACATTCGTGGGTGCAGCGATTATTGTTCTCAGCAATCTATATATTTTGTATTGTACAAAGCGCGATCAGTCTCAAAAATTGAAACAAGAAGTGTCTATACAGGAATAATCTGCAGGAGCTGAATTTTAGTAAGAAGGACCCTCAGAATGTTTTGTTGGGAGCTAGCAAATATTGCCAAGGAAAGGCTCGAGTGAAGACAAACCTTTTTTCGATCCAAACATAGAGGGAAATCCTCCCAGAAGTTAATAAGGTAGTTTACAGCTTTTTTACGCGAAGGCCGCTTACGTAGGCAACTTAGCTAAAACTTGCCATTTTCCGGAGAAAGGAGGTTTCCCCACTTTTTTATTCTAGAATATCCTTTTAAGAAAACATTTTCAAATAAATCGAATTCTATGCATAAAAGATTTTGTATAAAAAACAAACAAAAATACAAAATTAATTGCCTTGGCTGGAAATAATCAAATTAATTCTATAACTAATTCATATGGTTGGACATATTTTAGTACTATCATTACGTCCACAGGATCGTACCCAACTCTTGGAAGTGGCTCAACTATACAATCATATTATCTTCAACAAGGAAAACTTTTGTTGCTAACTCTTTCAATTACAGGCGTTCTTAGCGGAAGCACTAATGGGACAGGAACCTATCTTTTTAATTTACCTTCCGGGTTTACTATAAATAATTCTATTGTAACATTTCCTTTGAGTAACTTTTCTTTAGGAAGCTCAAGCACTTATTCTCAATCCAATAATGATTTCGGAACAGGAATTGCGTTAGCTAATGACGTAACGCATTATGCTTTATACGTATACTCAAAATTAGGAGGAACAAGCAAT
>JAIEQT010000540.1 GCA_019747455.1 Chitinophagaceae bacterium
AGCGTTTTTGGATTTGATTAAATAGAGAATCGTCGGAACGTTGGGTCGTCGGATCGTAATGTATTTTCTCGTAACCCGTAACCCGTAACTCGTAACTAATAAATTATGATACAATTATCTACTTTAAAATTCTTAAAAGAATTAAAAAAGAACAACAACAAACCTTGGTTCGATGCGAATCGTAAACAATACGAACTAGCCAAGACAGACTTTACTGAATTTGTAACAAAGCTATTAGCAGCGATTGCGAAGAACGATCCGAGTATTGCTACCCAAACTGCTAAGGATTGCACCTTTCGCATTAACCGAGATGTACGTTTCAGTAAAAATAAAGATCCGTATAAAACAAATATGGGCGCCGGTATAAGTAAAGGGGGAAAGAAGATGAATGTGGCCGGTTATTATTTTCATTGTGAGCCCGGTGGAAATAGTTTTATTGGCGGGGGTTTATATATGGCTGAAGCCGATCAATTGAAAAAAATAAGACAGGAAATAGATTATAATTGGCCTGAGTTTCAGAAAATGGTGGAGAGTAAAAAATTTAAATCGGTGTTTGGCAGTTTATCGCGGGAAGAGGGTTTATTTTTAACAAGAGAGCCGAAGGGATATGAAAAAGATAATCCGGCGATTGAATATATCAAGTTAAAAAGTTTTACGGCCGTTACCCCATTAACTGATGCTGATTTAACAAACAAAGATTTGGTAAAAAAAACGGCAGCTGTTTTTGCCACTTTACAACCCCTCATTGCGTTTTTGAATAGAGGGCTGGAAGGGTAAATTATGAGTTATGAATTAAGAATTAAGCGTTGTATAATGATGAAACAGTAATATTTTCATTATTTACCATGAAAATTGTATTTTTGAGTTACGATTTTCATGGTAAATGAGTATAAAAAGGCAAATACAATCAAGTTTAGAGGATTTTCTATCTCTTTTTCCCGTAACTGGAATTATTGGTCCAAGGCAGGTAGGTAAGACTACTTTGGCAAAATTAGTAGGCAGCGAAAGTGATTTTTTATATATCGATTTAGAAAATCCACTCGAGCGACTAAAGTTAAGCGACCCCATTTTTTTCTTATCGCAGTTTGAAGACAGATGTGTGATTTTGGATGAAGTACAGTTCATGCCAGCATTATTTACCAGTTTAAGGAGTGTAGTAGATGCAAATAGAAAACCGGGAAGATTTATAGTACTGGGTTCAGCAACGCCCGAAATAATTCAAAATAGTGCTGAAACGCTTGCCGGAAGAATAGGATATATTTCATTAACTCCTTTTGTGTATACAGAAGTAAAAGAGGTAGAAACACTTTGGTTAAGAGGAGGATTTCCTTTATCCTATTTATCCGATTCAGATGATAGCAGTGCCATTTGGAGACAGCAATTTATCATCACCTATATACAGAGAGATCTAGGATTATTAGGTTTAGAAACGGATACTCAAACAATAGATCGTTTTTGGCGAATGATTGCTAATAATCAAGGAAATTTATTAAATGCGGAGAGTTTTGCAAGAGCATT
>JAIEQT010000315.1 GCA_019747455.1 Chitinophagaceae bacterium
ACTTGAAAACGATTGTCATTTACATTAAAACAGGTTAAGCTGGTACCATTTATGGCAATTGACCCTTTCTCAATTACTAAGTTCATAAAATTAGAAGGGTACTCAAATACAAACTCCCAACTCCCCTCTTTGGTTGTTTTTGACACACAAGTAGCCACCGCATCTACATGTCCCTGTACAATATGCCCGTCTAATCGCGCACCCAAAATCATACAACGCTCGAGGTTTATCTTATCTCCTACTCTCCAATAATCCAAATTAGTTTTAGCTAATGTTTCGGCAATAGCAGTAACCTTATGACGCCCTTCTGTAATAGCTTCTACAGTTAAACATACCCCATCATGTGATACACTCTGATCTACTTTTAATTCATGGCTTAAGGGCGACTGTATCCAAAAGCTTCGATTCGTACCCGAAACCTCAATATTCGTAATCGTTCCAATTGCTTCAATTATTCCAGTAAACATAGACTCGCATTTTTATACCCCACTGAATATTAAATCTGGAATCTTCAATCTTCAATCTGAGGCTTCGATATTACCAGATTGAAGATTGTAGATTGAAGATTAAACCTGTTTCCCCTTCAACGCCCCGCTCACCGCATTATCCATCGCACGTTCTGCAAAGGGACGGCTAATTTCGTTGAGTTCTTCAATTTTAGTTTGAATGAGGTTTTTATCTTCCATCGTTAATGCCAACTGAAGATTTTGCATAGCAGCGGCAGTAGCTAACATTTCTTCTTTTGTTAGTAATCCTGCATTTTTAGCAATGAATTTTTCTGTCACGGCTAAAATTTGTTCTCCCTCAGTTCTTGCTTCTACCAATGCACGCGTGAGCATATCATCTTTCGCATGTGTTATACTATCTAGCAACATTGTTTCTACCTCTGCATCTGTTAATCCATATTGTGGTTTCACTTCAATAGACTGTTCTATACCACTTCTCAATTCTTTTGCTGATACAGAAAGGATGCCATCTGCGTTAATTAAAAAGCCTACTTCAACTTTAGGTAATCCTGCCGGCATACCGGGAATACCTGTAAAATTGAATTCGGCCAGCTTACGATTATGTTGTACCAGATCACGCTCTCCTTGGTAAACGGTAATGCGCATGCCCGATTGTCCGTCTTTTTGTGTGGTGTACTGTCTGGATGCTTTATTCGGAATCTTGGAATTGCGCGGAATCAGTACATCCATCAATCCACCCATGGTTTCAATGCCCAAACTGAGCGGGGTAATATCCAGCAATAAAAAATCTTTATTATTGCCCGCCAAAATATCGGCTTGTACGGCGGCACCTAAAGCAACAACCTCATCGGGGTTTAGACTATCATTTACCGGCTGATCGAAAAATTCACTCACGCGTTGTTTTACGAGAGGCACCCTTGTACTACCGCCCACCATAATTACAGCATCTATATCTTTAGCATGCAAACCCGCATCCTGCATAGCTTTGGCGCAGGCATCGAGAGTTCTGTTTACCAAAGGAGAAATCATATTATCAAAGATTTCTCTTGTAATAGA
>JAIEQT010000143.1 GCA_019747455.1 Chitinophagaceae bacterium
AATGGAGTTATCTACAACTTCATAAACGAGGTGGTGCAAGCCTTTCACCCCAACGTCGCCTATGTACATGGCGGGGCGCTTTCTTACCGCTTCTAAACCCTCTAAAACTTGTATGCTATCTGCTCCGTAATTCTTATTCGCTGCTTCCTGCTGCTCCAATTTTTCTTCACTCATAAGTGCTTATCTGTCTTGTATTTTCCTTGATTTTCAGGATGTACAAATTTACAAAAAAAGAAGGGTTTTTGGTATCTAAAATCAACCTAGTTTTCCCCAACCGGTCAGACGGGTTTTTTAGCTTGAAAACACCCTAGCGTCTGACGCTAACGAAAAGTCGAAATAGACGTTTTTTTGAAAATAGATGTTTATACATTAATTTTGTAGCCGGATGGTACAAACAATGGATATATTAAAAATGGCGCAGAGAGGTACGGTGGATCCTAATATGGACTTATTGTACCAAAAAGAGCAACAGATCCCGGGTTCGATCCATTATAATATACGTCGTTACTATGCCCAACACCCTTGGGTGGCCGATGATACCGGTATGCTGGTTTATCATTTTAATCCTGCCAAACCCAAAGAAAACTATTTAGAGCTGCGCTACTGTACCACGGGTAATAAATATTGCGCCGAGAAAAGTTGTGCGCAATGCACAGAGTTACCGACCTTACATTGTAGTGGTAAACATCAAACAGTAGATGTATTCACGTTTCATTTCACTGCTACTTTTCTACATCAATTTGTGCATAATGTAAAGTTGAGCAATAGAAAAGATGACGTGTTGGCATTTAAACATCCCAATGCCTTTACTAAAATGTTCCCACTCTGTAATCGCAAAAGGAATGCATTAGATGCCCTGCTAAATCATAGCTATAGCGGTTCACTAGAAAATATCTTTGTAAATGCTAAGGTTCATGAACTCTTACTCTACAGTTTAGAGTGCTTAGTGGATGAAAAGGAAGAAGGATTTAGTTGTAAGTTTTTAGCTGATGAAAGTGGCAGAGAACGCATATACCAAGCAAGAGAAATTTTGCTGAAACATATAGGTGATCCTATTACCATCAAGGAATTGAGTAGAAAGGTAGCTATGAATGAATGCTATCTTAAAAAAGGATTCAAAGAAGTTTTTGGCACTACCATATTCGATTTTTACCAACAACAAAGAATGGAACATGCCAAGTACTTACTCTATGAAAAAAGTTTAAGTGTTACAGATGTATCCGCACTTTTAGGCTATTCCTCTATCTCTCATTTTTCTGCAGCTTTTAAAAAACATACGGGATTAAAACCTTGTGAATTACTCAAATAGTCAGTAGTCATTTGTCAATAGTCATTAGGAAAAAGTGAAGCTTATTTGAACAAAAACATTCAATGAATTTTCTTTTTACCATTTACCATTGACCATTGACCATTGACCATTCTAGAGTCCCTTAAATTTACTGATGGTTACCGATTGGGTTCGACCTTGTCCTAAATCAATTACTTGATCTACCAATCCGATACCTTTTGCATAAGAAAGTTCGCC
>JAIEQT010000226.1 GCA_019747455.1 Chitinophagaceae bacterium
CGATAAGAAAAAATATGTTGGTAAAGGTGTTTTGAAAGCTGTAAAAAATGTGAATGATATTATTGCAGACGCTATTGTTGGCTTCGATGTAAGTCAGCAAGCTGCTATAGATGAAGCCATGATTGCTTTGGATGGCACTGCTAATAAAGGTAAATTAGGTGCTAACGCAATATTAGCAGTGAGTATGGCTGTGGCTAAAGCGGCAGCAGAAGAAGCAGCCCTTCCTTTATTCCGATATATTGGTGGCACTAATGCCAAAACACTACCGATTCCCATGATGAATATTTTAAATGGTGGTGCCCATGCTGATAATAAAATTGATTTTCAGGAGTTCATGATTATGCCTGTTGGCGCCCCTTCTTTTAGTGAAGGGTTACGTTGGGGAGTAGAAATTTTTCATACGCTAAAAGGTGTTTTGAAGAAGAAGGGATATAGCACTAATGTGGGTGATGAGGGTGGCTTTGCACCCAATATTCAAAGCAATGAGGAAGCCATTGAAACCGTGCTAGAATCAATTCAAGCTGCGGGTTATAAAACAGGTTCTCAAATTGTTATTGCGATGGATGCCGCCAATAGCGAGTTATGGGATGCCAAGAAAAAGAAATATGTATTCCATAAGAGCAATGGTAAAGTTATGAGTAGTGATGAGCTTGTGAAATATTGGGAAAAATGGGTGAAACAATATCCCATTGTATCTATTGAAGATGGTATGGCGGAAGACGATTGGGCAGGATGGAAAGCCCTTACCCAGGCCGTAGGAAGCAAATGCCAACTTGTAGGAGATGATTTATTTGTAACTAATGTAGATCGCTTACAGCAAGGTATTGATAAAGGTATTGGTAATGGTTTATTGGTAAAAGTAAACCAGATAGGTACTGTTACAGAAACTATCAATGCGGTTAGCTTAGCGCAACATAATGGATACAACACTATCATGAGCCATAGAAGTGGTGAAACAGAAGATACAACCATTGCCGATTTAGCTGTAGCATTAAACTGCGGACAAATTAAAACAGGTTCTGCATCACGTACCGATCGTATGGCTAAGTACAATCAATTGATTAGGATTGAAGAAATGCTAGGTAGTACCGGTGTTTATCCGAAAGGAAAAGTAAAATTTGGCAACAAATAAGTATGAAGAAGATAGTATCCATACTACTAAATAAATATGTGCTTGTACTAATTTTTTTTGTAGTATGGATGCTTTTTTTTGATCAGCGCGATTTTTTCCAACAGAAAGAAAGAAGAGCTGAATTGAATAAGTTAGAACAGAAGAAAGCGTATTACCAGCAAGAGATCCAAAAAACTAAAAAAGAGCTGGGCGATTTACAGCATAGTCCTGCCGCCGTTGAAAAATTTGCCCGTGAGCGCTATTTAATGAAAAAAGATGGAGAAGACATTTTTGTGATAGATGATTCAAGCGCAAAAAATAATCAGTAATTTACTATTTCGTTTACAATAAGCAGGTATTTGTTCCGTTTATATTCAACGCCGTACCTACTTGGTAGCCTTCAACTACTGCTGTTATGA
>JAIEQT010000065.1 GCA_019747455.1 Chitinophagaceae bacterium
ACTCGCTATAAATTCAACGACCACAAGCCAGGCTTATATAAAACAACAGACTATGGAAAAAGTTGGACGAAAATTGATGCGGGTATTCCGAATAATGCTTTTACTCGCGTAGTACGTGAAGACGCTGTTGTGAAAGATCTATTGTTTTCAGGCACTGAATTAGGCCTATATATATCCTGGAATGGCGGAAAAAACTGGAGCCCCTTTCAACTAAATCTACCTATTACCCCTATCACCGATTTAAAAATTCATCAGGATAATTTAATTGCTGCTACTTCGGGTCGTTCGTTTTGGATTTTGGACGACCTTGGTTTGATTAGGCAATACAAGAAAGATAGCTCTTTCAAGGTGTTTCAACCCACCCCTAATCATATCACAAATAGTTTTTCTGAGCTAGATGGCTCAAACACTTCTTTCACTGGCGCCAATCGTTTTCGTGGTGTGAATGCACCATCGGGTATTGTATTCTATTATCAATTGCCATCGATAAAAGAAACAGATACCGTAAGTTTAACCATAACCGATAGCAAAGGAAATTTCGTGCGTAGTTTTTCATCTGTACCCACAAAAAAGAATTTAGATTATGATGGGGCCCCGCCTGCCGACCCTTTGTTAACCAAACAAAAGGGCTTGAATCGTTTTGTTTGGGATATGTTATACCCAACAATGAAAGGAGTACCGAATGTATATATTGAAGCCGGATACCGCGCCCACAAAGCTTCTCCGGGTAAGTACACTTTTACACTTAGGGCAGGAAGTCAACAACAGCAAACCACTGCCGAAATATTATTCAACCCCTTATACAATTTTACAGCTGCCGACTACGAACAGTATCATCAAAATTTACAGGCCGTAGAAACCGCACTCAACAACATGCACGGCCTGGTTTGTGCACTAGATGGTAAGCGCGAGCAGTTAGCTGGTATTTTAAAAAACATACCCGCAGAAGAAAAATATAAATCATTAAAAAAAACTGGAGAGCTATTACTTAAAAAAATGAAAGCCTGGGATGAAGATATGGTTCAGCGAAAATCAAAAGCTTATGATGATGCTGAAAACTTCCCGAATAAGTTCACAGCCAACTACTTGTTTTTAATCAATCAAATGCAAAACGATGTTCCGGTTATAACAAAGCCCTCCTTGAATCTTGCCGCTGAATTGAATATAACATGGATAAAGCTAAAAGCTACGGCCGATGATATATTGAACAAAGAAATACCCGCTTTCAATAAATTGTGCTGGGAGGCCGGCATTGGTGCTATTTGGGTAAAAGACTAAGCTGGAATCTCAATCCTAAACGTTGTACCTGTTCCCTGTTCACTCTCTACACTTAACTTCCCGCCATGCGCTTTAGTAACGATATCATACGCCAAACTCAATCCTAATCCTGTTCCTTGTCCCGTTGGCTTGGTGGTAAAGAAGGGCTGGAAGATCTTCTCCTTGATCTCATTAGGAATACCGGTATCGTTGTCGGAGACGGTGATTTCGATGGCGTTACCGAGGGTCTTGGTGCTTACTGTTACCAATGGAGT
>JAIEQT010000054.1 GCA_019747455.1 Chitinophagaceae bacterium
TTTGAAGAACCACATTTTGCGCGCATCTTTCGGTAAGATGATATACAGCTCTTTTTTACCGGCACGATGTAATATTTCTTGGGCTACTTCTTTGGCCTCTAAGCCGGATCTATCAATAAATTTCTGTGTTACTTTTTTGATCAGCGCACCACCTCTTGCAGATTCAGCGATATTGGTTTTGAAGTAGGTGGGCTGAATACAGGAAACATAAATACCGTCATCCATCAACTCTCCATACAGGGTTTCACTAATGGCAACTACCGCAGCCTTAGTCATATTATAAGCGCCCATGGTAGGTGCGCAACCAATAGCAGCGGCGCTGGCTGTATTGAGGATATGTCCGGATTTTTGTTGCTTCATGGCCGGTATAAAATACCAGCATCCATATAGCACTCCGAGTTGATTGATATTAATCATCCACTCATAGTTCTCTAAAGAATATGTTTCAAATGCGCCCCCGTCCCCTACACCGGCATTGTTGAAAAGTAAATCTATACCGCCTGCATCTGACAAAAATTTTTCTGATACTAATTTATAGGCTTCTTTATCCGATACATCTAATTGATAAATAAGCGGATTACCACCGGCATTTTTTACTTCTGCGCCAACAATTTCCAGATTTGTGGGGTTAATATCAGCGAGGCCAATTGTAAAACCATCAGTTGCTAATTCAAGAGCAAAAGCTTTACCTAAACCAGAAGCGGCGCCGGTAATAAATGCTCTTTTTTGGGGATACCTGGAGCTGAGTTCATACATAAGCAATCGTTTGTAATATGAATGTACAATTTGATCGGTATAAACTTGGCTTTCGCCGAATATTTTACTGGCTTCACCACTCATATAGCTCTGAAATACCAATAACAAATTAGTTTTCTCTTTAGCGCTTCCAAAACCTGAACGATTGAAAAATTATCTTTTTTTAGCCACACTTTTTTTTGCTTTTTCTTGTAAGGAGAAGAAGAATACGGGAGAAACAAAAACCAATGAAAAACCACAGGCAACCATTGTTGATGTGTTAATTGCCGGAGGATCTTCTGTTTCGAATACAGTTGAAGTAAATGGTACTGTTATTCCCTTTGAAACAGTAACAATTAATCCCGAGACCAGCGGTAGGTTAACCTATTTGAATGTACCGGATGGTGCAAAAGTGAGTGCGGGTACTGTATTAGCCAGAATTAATGATGCTGATTTACAAGCAAATTTGAATAAAACAAAAGTGTTACTCGATCTGGCGCAGAAAACAGAACAACGATTGCGCAAGTTGGTAGCGATTAATGGTATTAATCAAGCCGATTATGATGCTGCATTAAATCAAGTAAATAGTTTAAAAGCAGATTTAGTAGTAACACAGTCTCAAATTGATAAAACCGTTATAAAAGCCCCATTTAGCGGGGTGCTGGGATTGCGACAAATTAGTCCGGGTGCTTATGTAACTCCAGCCACTATTTTATCGACCTTGCAACAGGTTGATAAAGTTAAAATAGATTTTAATGTGCCAGAATTGTATACCGATCTTATTCGCAAAGGAGGTAC
>JAIEQT010000536.1 GCA_019747455.1 Chitinophagaceae bacterium
AAAGAAGAGAAATACATGGGAAGAGTTTTTACCTATTTTTGGTGAATTACTTTTTGCTTATGAAATGAAAAATGGTCAACAGCCTATAATTGGATATAGTGACGCAGCGCACTTGCAACCTATTATTAATCCTTCGTCAGGTTATAATGATCAGGATCCATATAAAGACCGTGACCCGCGCTTTTATGCTTCGGTAATTTATAATGGAACCTATTATCCTTTTGCTAATCGAAATATAGAAACATTTGTTGGTGGAGCAGACGGTATTCGGCAGGATGACAGGGCTTACACTCACAATGGCTATTATATGAGAAAATTTATGGATCTTACCTTAAGCCCTACGCAGGGAAGTGGAGCCAGGTGGAAAGTTTACAGATTAGCAGAAATATATTTAAATCTCGCCGAAGCAGAAAATGAAGCAAATGGTCCTGATCAGGTGGCTTATGATGCGATAAATGCCATTAGATTACGTGCAGGAATGCCTCAATTATCAACGGGTTTATCTAAAGATGAATTTCGGGCACGGGTACATAACGAACGCCGGGTAGAACTGGCTTTTGAAGAAAAGCGTTTCTGGGATGTTCGTCGCTGGAAAATACTGGATCAAACGGATAAAACTACCACTGGAATGCAATGGGTTAAAGATAGTAATGGAATTTTTAAGAATATCCGTGTAACTGTTGACAAGCGACAAGCATGGGATTCCAAGTTCCTGATATTCCCAATTCCATTAACAGAAATATCTAATTTACCTGCTTTTGTTCAAAATCCTGGTTGGTAATGAAATAGGTTAGAGCAAGACTTATTTAGGAATTCCCAGTTAAATGTTATATTCTAAATATCTGAATAATTTCATCGAAGAGCAGGAGAAGGCAATTCTAGGTAAGAGTAATATCTATCATGAACTATCATGGTTTAATTTTCTCTGGACTTTTAAAATATTTAAACCCGTTTTTATCTTTTTAACAAATACTAAATCGGACGATAATGAAAGAACTTTTTTTTATTAGTATAGCTATTTTATTATCAATAAATATTCAGGCACAACAACAATCTGATAAAAAAATAACTTCTATTAATTACACCGATCATAATTATCGAGATCTGTATTCCGACACATGGGTAGGTTCGGATGCTTTGGGTAGAGAAATGCCTACACATGATGAAGTCGGTTCGGTTAAAATGGATCATCGCCGTGTAGTAGGTATTTTTTATATAACCTGGCACACTGATGATAAGTTTAATCTTTTAAGCCCTTATGCAGCGGATGTAAGTAAAATATTGGCGGAAGACCCTAATGCACGATTGGATGCGAACAACCCACTTTGGAAGTATGATTCATATCACTGGGGCGAGCCTGAGATGGGTTATTTCTTAAGCAAGGATGAATATGTTATCAGAAAAGATATGTCTATGCTTGCAGATGCAGGAGTAGATGTGTTGATAATGGATGTTACAAACGCGGTACGCTACTGGGATGAGTGGAATACTATTTTCCCAATAATGGAGAAGATGAAGGCTGAAGGAAATAAAGTT
>JAIEQT010000082.1 GCA_019747455.1 Chitinophagaceae bacterium
CGTCAGAAACACTTCTTTCACCTGTAGTACTTGAATTATAAAAGTCAAAATACCAACCCTTTTTGGTTCCTGAAGTAGTTCCATACACAAAGGAATTACCTGATAAAGTAAAACCAGTACCAGAAGCAGTTGCTGTACGAGATTCTAATTGGCTTCTACCTGTCACGATATCCACATTGTATGTCGTATCTAATATTGCGTAATATGAACTGGTATCGTAATTGCCTGCAATAGTGTCTACTGACTCAACGTATTTTCCTGTGCCAAAAAATAAAACGTAACCGCCACCTGGAGCAATAGTTATCCTCGGTTTCACTGTGATCGGTTGTACATTCCCGGCTGTTGTTTTTGCCGTAAATACGCTTTTAATTGTTTGATTTTGTGCGGTAGTTAAGGATGTATTAGTATTTGAAAACACAAAGCGCCACATATTGCCTTGTAAATCACCTGCATACACATAATTTGCGGCTCCATCTGAACCATACGCAACACTTGGTGGTCCCAGTGCATTTTTTTTCGTAACATCGGATATCGGCGTTAAAATTTTAAAATAATTACTTCCTAATACCCATGCTGCACTAGGATCTTTATCCAACGAGAGTAAAAATAAAGCTCCTTTACCTGTCGCTGCAGGGTTTGAATCATAATTATTGTAGCCACTGCTAACGACAACAAAATTGCCATAAGTTATTGTCGTTCCAATTTTGCCAGTTCTGAATTTTGCAATTGTGGGGGCTACTAAAACTTGCCCCATATCCGCATCATTTTTATCTGTAAATTCCCAGATCGCTCCCAAGCCAGAAGTGAAATTTGCAGGGTTAGTTACATCCAACGCAAATATGCCTTTATTTCCTGCCCCCATTCCTGACACTAATACCGTTTTCCAAGAATTTTTTACTTGAGTTTCATTGATGGTAATTTTTCCATCAACAAAAGCGGTATGGGAATAATATGGATCGGCTAATTTCGGTAGTTTTGAAATTAAGGCATTTGGTATGTAGGAGAATAATTCGATGCCTGTATTTGCATTAAACGCATGAAGCATCCCATCATTTGCACCAACATAGACAGCAGCCTGACGTGTTAAGTTATTCGTATAAAAAGTTGAGTAACCAGTGCCGATGATATTTTTTGCGGGCGCACCATAATATATAGGAGCACTATTAATGATATCCCCAAGAGCACCATCCCTTGGACGGAAGGTTCCTATCGAGTTACCATTTGCATCTAAAGTAATTTCTTTTGTCCTCACTCCTCGCAAATAATCAATGCGGTCACTTGCTAAATTATCGACTGTATTGGTATTAGGATTCGTGTTTAATGCGATCTGATCACTTGCGGAAAAGTTACTGCCATTGGACCAAACAAACGGAACGGTAGCAAGTGAACCATCAGCAGCTACTTTAGCTGTATAAATGTTTCTACTCGCAGGAAGCGGTGCTGCAACTATATTATTTGCAGGGTCACCAGACAATATTAATCCTGCATCCCAAATTGCTGTGGAAATAGAGGCAATAGATTTCTTTTTTAAACTAC
>JAIEQT010000151.1 GCA_019747455.1 Chitinophagaceae bacterium
TTATAATGTTTTGTTTCGAAAATCTTTTTTTGTTGCTCACGGCCCGCCCGTACCGAATGGTACATTCGGGCGGGCCGCGGGGCCTCGCCACAGCTCCGTCGCTGCTTTAAAAACTTTTGGCGTATCGTAATTTTTAAAAGGTCGGTTCTAGAGAACGGCATTTGTAAAATAGCGAAAACAAATTTTTGTAGTGAGGCGTAAAGCAACGAATGTTGTATGATCCCGCCAAGGGCGGGGCAAAAGCATTTGCAAATAGAATATATTTGAAATGTTATAAAAGCTTTTGAAAAAAATTGTATTAATCATATTATTATTCACGGTAAAAAGCTCCGCGCAGCGGAGCTATAAAGCGAGTAGCGTTCTCAATACCGGCAAGTGGGCGAGAATAGGCATTACAACAGAAGGCATTTATAAAATTGATGTAGCCTTACTCAATACACTTGGATTTACTAATGCTAATATTCCTTCTTCCAGTATTCAAGTATATGGCAATGGTGGTAATATGCTTCCTGAAAATAATGCCACTAACAGCATAGATGATCTGTTTGAAAATGCCATTTGGATAGAGGATGGTGGTGATGGCATTTTTAATGGGAACGACTTCGCTTTATTGTATGCCCCGGGTCCGCATCATTGGCGCTATGATACCGCTTTCTTCTACCAAAAAAATCTCTACACCGATACTGCTTTTTATTTTATTACACTGGGTACGAATGGCAAAAGAATCAATACAAATACTACTATCGGCACCCCGAATTATGTAAGTAATAGCTATACCGATTTATTTGTGTATGAACCAACTACTGCTAACTTACTCAACAGTGGTAAGCAATGGGTTGGCGACCCCTTCTCCAATAGTTTTGGTGGCATCACCACAAGAAATTATGCCATCAACTGGCCGGGATTAATCAATACAGAACCCATCATCATAAAAACTAAATTAGCAGCCAGAACTATCGGCGCTAATGCATCATTCCGTGTTTCATCCAATAATCAAACACTACAAACCCTTACTACAAGGGCTGTGGCAGGAGATCTCTTGGATGATTATGCCATTGCTACGGAAGGATATAGTTCCGTTTCTTCCAATACGCCCAACCCCACCATTACGATTCAATTTAATAGTACCGCCCTCGGGGCATCTGGCTGGTTACAACAATTATCTGTAACGGGCACCAGGAATTTAGCATTTGCAGGAAATGGTTTTCTTCGTTTTAGAGACCAAAAATCTATTGGCACAAATAGATACACACAATTTAATATTAGCAATGCTGCATCCGGAACCATCGTTTGGAATATTACCAACCCGCTAATACCTTACACCTTCAACCTTACCCCTGCTACCTCACCCCCTAACCCTTCCACGCTTTCGTTTACAGATAGTACCGCTGCACTGCAAAACTATATCGCTTTTACACCTGCTATGGCAGTAAAACCTATTGCGCTTGGTATGGTAGAAAATCAGAATTTACATAATAGCAGAAATATCAATGGCATCATTATTACCCATCCTTCATTATCAGCAGCCGCAAACGCC
>JAIEQT010000369.1 GCA_019747455.1 Chitinophagaceae bacterium
GCTCTTCCGATCTTCCAACGTTTTTTACAGCCAAAAATAGAAATAAGAATAAAGTAAAATAAATTTTAAACAGGCTCTTAATCCCCCGCAATTAATTCCATCGATCCTAAATCCATCCCCAACAAAACATGAATACTTGCCTAACTTTTCTCCGAGTGCAATTAAAAAAGTCATGAATGACAAATTTGATGGTGGCAAATCTTTTGATTTTGGCAGTTATGATGATAAGGTTAAATTGGGCCAAGGACTAGTTGATGAGCGTTATAAAAACTGATAAATGAAGCTAATATTTAAGTGTATTTTGTATAGTTTATCTCTTGTCTTAACAGAAACAATGATTTGCATCATTTTATTTGCAATAACACTTCCCTTTAGTCAATATCTAAAAAAAATATACGAATTAAGATTAGAGTCAATTGGGGCTTCATTGGGATTAAATGCAATAAGGCTGCTTTTTTATTATCCAATATATATAACTGTATTCATTTATTTAATGAAGCATTTAAATGTAGAAAATCGAGTAGTGCAAATAGCTTTTATCAATTGTGGCTTGTATATTTTTATTTCCCTATTATATGGGTTTATATTTATGCCAGGTACTAAAGAATTTTTCGGTGCTGATTTTTTCTATTTTTTAATAATAGCCACCTTTTCAAGTCCTTTTATCTTAAATAGGATACCTTATTGTAAAAAACTTGTAAAAGAATTGTAAACAACTAAGTGCTTATCAAGCAGTGTATTTACTCTCACCAGAGGTAAATGCACTGCCTTCTACCCCCGTAACCAAATCCACCCATCCCAATCTACACCCCCAACCTAAAACATGTTAAAATCCTTCCCCAACGAGCGGCAGCTCGATATGATGGACTGCGGTGCCGCTTGCCTGAAAATGATTGCCAAACACTTTGGTAAATACTATTCCCTGCAGTTTTTTCGAGATAAATGTGGTGTCACCAAAGAAGGTGCTTCCATGCTCGATTTGAGTTGTGCGGCCGAAAGTGTGGGTTTGCGTACCCTTTCCATCACGTGCACGATGGAGGAATTGCTGAATAGGGTGCCCTTTCCAGCGATTATTCATTGGAACAACGACCATTATATCGTGGTTTACAAAGTCTCGAAAACCATGGTGTATGCCTCCGATCCTGCCAAAGGACATGTAAGCTATACCATTGGCGAGTTTGATAAAAAATGGCGCAAAAATGAGGAAGGCAAAGGCACCTTAATGACCGTAGCGCCTCAGGCCGACTTTAAACAACGCGAAGGCAGCGAGCGACTCGAGCGCAAAAAAACGTTTGAAAACATGTTGGGCTATTTTACGCCCTATAAAAAAAGCTTCATCAATTTATTCGTGGTCATGCTGATTGTGACCGCGCTGGAAGCTTTGTTGCCCTTTATTTCCAAGGCGGTGATTGATGTGGGTATTCAAACGCAGGATCTCGATTTTATCAACATTGTACTGATAGCGAACATTGCCATCATCGTCAGCATTACCCTGTCGGATATTGTGCGCGATTGGATTATGTTGCATCTGGCATCG
>JAIEQT010000378.1 GCA_019747455.1 Chitinophagaceae bacterium
GTAAAACTTACTATTTTCCTGCGTAAAATTGACTATTTTAATCTATTTAACCTGGCTACGCATTTTATACCATATCCAGTTTTCTGCTGAGTTCTAAGCGATTGGATACTTGTGCCTTTTCGAAGATGTTCTGTACATGCTTTGCCACCGTTCTTTCTGCTATAAACAGCATCTCGGCAATTTGCTTATGTGAATAGCCCTTGTACACCAATATAACGATTTCAATTTCACGGGTTGTAAAGCTGTATAGCTTGCAATTTTGTGCAAGCCGTTCTTCCCGGGTTAAATTTTCCAATTCCTGTGTTCTTTTTCTCACCTCTTCCTGAAGTTGCTCATTCCATTTCAGCAATTGGTCTTCAGAATCAATCAGCCGCTGATGCTCCGCTTTTACCTGCATAATATGCTGCTTTAGCTGTAGGGCAAGCAGCAATAGAAATCCGGTATTGGTAGTGGTTGCTTCAACTGCCTGTCCAAAATTGAAATAATCAATTACTGGTAATCCAACCCACGGCGTAAGGCTAAGGAAAAGAACTGCAACTTCCTCTTTTGCGGCCTTTGTTTTAAAGTTGTTTTGATACTTGAATTTTACAGCACCTGTTAATGTAATAATTACCCAGATTGCATAAAGTACAGGAATGATGAGAAGATTTTTTGCTACATCCAGGTTGCCCGAAGTAACAAAAAGTAAAACAAATATCAGATAAGGAATTACAAGGAAAAGTATGACACCTTTGTAGGCATGAAACCTCATTTTTTGCAGCGAAAAAGCATTAAATACATAGTATGGAAAATAACAAGGAGTGATAAACCCTGTTGCATAGGCAATAGATAATTGTACATAAAACGAGCCGGGAATATTAGGGTCTGGCAGGAAGCCACCGGTAACATTATAAAGAATCAATAATAAAATCAGAATGATGTTAAGGGATGTTGATTTATCATCTGGCCGGGCCATCCGGTAAATGACAAGGTATAAAAGAATAACTGTTTCTACGCAAATGAACAGAAACGTTATAATATGCATTTGGGTACCCGGCAAAAGCATAACCTTGCATTTTAGTTAAGGCCTTTTCATGCAATACAGCTTATATCCAAAATCTAATTCCTGGTATATTTTGAAACCATGCTTTTCGTACCAGGGAATATTTTTAAGGGTAGAAGTTTCGAGGCAAATTGTCCTGTTTTCTGAAAGACCTTTTTGAATAATTTCATTGAGTAGTTTACTGCCAATGCCATTACCTTGGTTTGTTGGTTCAACTCCAATAAACCATAAGTAATACAACAATCCTTCGGGGTGGCTTTTTTTAATTACTGCTTCTCTTTTCATGGCTTTCTGTACTCCAGAAAAACCAAGCACAGAAAAAATGAATTTCACATCAAGAAGTATTGAATTAAATGTTGCTCTTTTTTTCTCCGGTTTTAACGCAAGGGCGCAACCCTTTTTATCATCCGTTAAGTAAACATCGCCAAATAAATTACAGATATCAAATGAATATTCCATCAGGTGTTTCAAACGTTGTTCTCTTTTTTCATCTTGTTTAAT
>JAIEQT010000268.1 GCA_019747455.1 Chitinophagaceae bacterium
TTGGCTCAGGCTAATGTAGGCATAGCAGTTGGTTCAGGTTCTGATATCGCCGCCGAAACAGCAGGGATTGTATTGGTAAACAGTAATCCCAAAGATGTTGTTTCATTGATTCAGTTTGGTAAAGCCACGTACAGAAAGATGATTCAAAATTTGATTTGGGCAACGGGATATAATGTAGTGGCTTTACCATTGGCGGCAGGTGTATTGTACAAAACGGGAATCCTGTTAAGCCCCGCTGCCGGTGCTGTATTAATGAGTGTAAGCACAGTGGTAGTGGCAATTAATGCAAGTCTGCTGAAAGTAAAATAAACCAACAAGCTACATTGTTATGGCAAAAAGCAAACACTACTACATCCGTAAAACACACCGCTGGCTGGGTGTTATTTTGGGCATCCAATTTTTATTATGGACAATTGGCGGCCTGTATTTCAGTTGGAGCAATATGGATGAAGTGCATGGAGATTTTCAAAAGAAAAATGCACCGCTATTGTCATCTCATATTTCTCTGGTTAGCCCTACCGTAGTGCTGGATACTATCAGGAAAGTTCATCAGATTGATTCAATTGTTTCCATTCAGTTAATAGAAATTTTGGGCAAGCCATTTTACCAGGTTCGTTGTATCAGTGCTATCCACAACGAAACAAATCATGAACATGATATGCAGGCAATGAATCATCTTGCCAATGCCGAAACCGGTCAGCTTCGTAGTCCGTTAACAAAAGAGGAAGCAGTTGAAGTAGCCAAAATGAGATTTAATGGTGAGCCAAAAGTAAAATCAATTGAATACTTAACCGGCACAAATGGTCATCATGAATATCGGGAAAGCCCTTTGCCTGCTTATGCCATTACATTTGAGCATCCTTCAAAAACGACGGTTTACGTTGCCAGTGAATTAGGAACCGTTCAAAAATTCAGGAACAATAAATGGAAAATATTTGATTTCTTATGGATGATGCATACCATGGATTATGAAAGCAGAGACCATATTGGTAATTGGTTGCTTCGGGCATTTTCAATATTTGGCCTGGTAACGGTGTTGAGTGGATTTGCTTTGTTCTTTGTGAGTGCAAAGAGGAATAAGAAAAAAGCCACAAATTTCCCATCTGTGAATTAGTACGGATGCAGATTGTGTTCGCTTTATTTAATTTGAGACGAAAAAAACTTACAATTATTAAAGCTTATTTTATACTGGGATTGAATATTCAGGTTCTTGTATCTATTTAGAATATGAAAAAAAGCAGTAAGCAACAAAAAGCTAAAGCTAAAGGCAAAACGTTAACTCAAAAGATTCTCAGATATATCTTTTGGGGGTGTCTTGGTCTCTTGGTACTTGCTATTTTTATTCTGATTATACTTTTGCAACACATGCATATTGAAAAGAAATGAAACCATAGTTGGTGATAATGGGCCTCTTGTAAATATTTAAGCATAAAACCGGGCATAAGAGGGTTTAACCGGGCGATTTGCAACCATATTGCTAAATTATACATGGCCGAGTGTGCAATTTGCAACAAAACATCCTATTTTTGCAACCAATGAAATTATTCT
>JAIEQT010000166.1 GCA_019747455.1 Chitinophagaceae bacterium
GAAAAACACCGCCTAATCTTTTTAAAAATAGCAGAGCTGAGGAGCCGATAGATATATCTATCTATGGATCCGCATATTGCAATCTATATACGATTTTCCAACCGCTAATTGGTGGTATTACACGGCCGATTCAACAAGCTGCTATAGATGAAGTTTTTGGAGAAAATACAGAATTCGCAAATAAGTTCATAGAATTTTTAAAATATGAACAAAACAATAATAATTCTCAAAATATAACGCATATTCAAAGTATATTCATTAATACTGAAGGAAATAATAAATACTTCAAAATATTGAGAAGAAAAACTTTTCAATATGCGCTAGCTCGTTATTTTTTTCATCCCAACCGAAATGATATCTTCCAAGCACTTGATTCATACATAAAAAAACATTGTCCATTAAAAAGAGGCTTAACTGATGAGTTGCCTTCAAATCAAAAAGACCATTATAGAATAATTCGTGAATTCTTAAGCCAAGGGAAAATGTTATCTATTGCGACTTATAGCGCAGAAGATCCGGATCCCGCATGGAGGATGAAGCCACGCTGGTGGCATATGAACAGCTTTGATCCTTATAAAGGTATTGTGAACAATCATGCATATGCGGTTGTCGCGTGCTTTACGAACGAAAATAGACAATTTATACTTTTGTCTAATCCCCATCGGCATAGCTATAATCGAGAATACTATACTTATCAAGACTCTATTAAAGATAACATATTATCAGCAAATGAGCCCAATCCATTAAGAGCTTCGTCTAGAAAAAAACTAGTATTTAATAGCTCATTTTCAGACGTGGCTTTTGGGTTCGACCGAACAGTTCTTTATGCAGAAATGACTGACAGCGAATGCTTGAACCAACTAATGACTATAGACAATATTTTTCCAATAGAAATAAGCGATTTTACAAAAAGATTTAGCAATCTCTATGTAGCAGACTTTTGTCGTCCGCGCACACCTAGTCCTGTTCGATCATTAGGCTATTCACTTCCCAATACCAACCCGGCTGATATTGATGACTTAGAGACCCTAAGTGAAAGGCTTAACGAATACAGAATACATAGAAACACAGAAAATGATGGGCTAGAAGAATCTATCGTATAGGCATTAGTTTACTGTATATGCTTCTGCGCTACATGGTTAAACCGTACTATTGAAAAATTCCACGTGGGCGATTTGTGGAACGTCATCGTGCTTTGTTATGCACCGTTGTGCAAAGTTTGTGTGACTAGGCCAATTTTTATAAAAAGTGCTTGATTCGCGGGCGGCTAACTCTTTGATTTTCATTGTTTTTTAAAAAGCCTTTTTATCGGCTTTTACAATAAAACAACTGAAAATCCTCGTGTCGGCAGTTCGATTCTGCCTCTGGCCACCATAACTCTCTTACAAAGCACGAAAGCGAATCGCTCCTGTTGCAACCAACACACCAAACATAACTACAGCGCCTGCTGCTAACTGGAATACAGTAACTCTCTGATGAAATAAGAATGAGACTAGGACGGTAAATACTGGAACAAAGTGAAAGAATAGCGAAGTATTCGCCACCCCAATATG
>JAIEQT010000126.1 GCA_019747455.1 Chitinophagaceae bacterium
TTCATTCCTGCATTTCTATCTACCTTTTCCAATACATATTCCGCTGCTTCCGGTGAGATAGCCCAAAACATGGAGCTACCATAAAAAGAGAATCGCGGAACAACCCTTTTCACTAGCGCGTTGATAATGAGTTGTAATCGATATTGTCCTTTAAAATGATAATCTGTAAGATGGTATTTATTGATGCGCTCAAAACCCTCTTCCCAATCGCCTTCAAAGGAGCGATATTTCAAGAGCAATTTTCCTTTTCTTTCGGCAAAAAATGCTTGCATGTACTGGGCAGATTTAATGGGATAGTCTTGCCCACTCATGAGCGAAATAAAATCATAAGAACGTGCTGAGTTTAAAATTTCTTGTAAGGAATTAAATACTGCCTGCATCGTACTAAAGGCTGCCCAGCGCACCTTAATACGATTCTTTATCAAATATACATTGGGTATGGCGGCAAGTGCCTTATGTGACGAAATAGGTAATTTAGCGTCTATATGAATATAAAAATCAAAATCGGGATGTTGCATGCGCCTGATCATACGCTCCGTTTGCTCAGGATTGGTGTAGGTGATTATAAGATGAGCGACCCGCATTGATTTTAATCTTTTTTTAATGTTCGGTAAATGTATGTTTTTAATAGGTAAAAACGCATTTTTCGAGCATTAAATATTAAAAAAGCCATTTGATCCTGAGAACAAATGGCTTTTTACACAACAATAGAAATCTTTTATGCTATTTTCTCTACTTGCATATAATTCAACTCAACAGGTGTAGACCTACCGAAGATCTTAACGGTAACCTTAAGCTTCTTTTTCTCATCATTCACTTCTTCGATAACGCCATTAAAATCATTGAATGGACCTTCAATAATTTTGATCGTTTCACCTACGATGAACGGCTCACTCATGGTAACACCTTGGTCATTCATTTCATCTACTTTACCGAGCATCTTATTCACTTCGGCTTTACGCAGGCTAATGATATTCCCTTTTGATCCTTTTCCATCGGTTAGGAAATGCATTACATTGCTGATATTACTGATATGTTGAATCATATCATCGTTCAGCTTACCTTCCAATACTTCCATCATTACATAACCCGGAAAATAGTTTTTTTCGCGCATTACTTTTTTACCGTTCTGCACTTTATATACTTTTTCCATGGGTAAGAATACCTGTTTGATCAACTCTTGCCAACCGCTTCTGATGATATCTTTATCCAGATACTCTTTCACTTTTCGCTCTTTACCGCTTACAACACGCAGCACGTACCACTTGGTATCTTGCTGAGGCACAACGGTATTTTCAGTAATAACTGCTTCCATTTTTTCTTACTTGAATAAAGAATAAATCAATTTCAATAGCTGATTGCTTGAGAAATCCATAATCCATACCATGGCAGTAATGATTACTGTAGCAACCAGTACAATTACAGTGCTTTGTTGTAATTGCAACCAGGTAGGCCAGGTTACTTTCTCCAACAGCTCACTGTAGCTCTCTTTGAAATAAGTGGTGATTTTGTTCATCTTCTTTTTTTATTCGCACGGGCACTAGGATTCGAACCCA
>JAIEQT010000571.1 GCA_019747455.1 Chitinophagaceae bacterium
CGCCCTGGCAATATGCCCCCACACCCTTGATGCAATATACCAGGTGGCTGCAAAGCGGCATCATATCATCATACAACTTCTCCAGCACTTCATGCAGGCTGCGTATGCGGTTTGCCATGCCCTGTGCCTCAGCAAAATGAGGAATCAGCAATACAACGATTGCAATACAAAAAACTCTTACACACATTTTAGCTCCCATCACATTTATTTTTATTTGCCTCGCTGAATGCTAAGGCATTTCATACACACTTGTTTTTGAATGGAATTTCTATTTTGTCAGCCCATATAATCTTCGGCTCATTTCAATTTCTGCCTTTTCCGATTTACGTTGCAGTGAAAGTAAATTACTGTTATTGGTAAATTCTTTGAGGAATGAATACTGTTCTTCCACCGACGAATAAATTTTATCAATAGCCTGCAGCCGCTCATCATCACTCATTCGCAGTTTGCCAGAGGTAATTACCATTGCAAGTTCATCAAGGTTTTTTAAACTCTCATTAAACAGGTTGCTGTACACTTTCCCGAGGTAATCAACTTCTTCAATAGTGAATTGTTTTTCTTCTTTAAACCGGTTATATGCCAGTTTATATTCTTTAGCTATGCGTAGTTGATAGCTGATAATATCTGCAATACGTTTATACTTTTTAACTGCCGGGCTTACCTGCATCAAGCCATCCAGAAAAGTCTTGTGCAGATTAAAGTTTCCCTGTGAAATATCTTTTACTGCCGTATATCCTTTGAAGATAATTTGATAACCATCCTTCATATTTTTCAAAATCTTTCTAAACTGTGAAAGCTTTTCAATGTTAAGCAACAGTTACTGCACTTCTTCACTTTGAGCTTTTAACTGAAAGCTCATACTGCACATAATTAAAATCACAATCAGCTTTTTCATTTTATTCCATTTATTATTTTAGAACGGTTTATTTCCATCTGCTCTCCCAAACGCTGTACGGCCAGTATGCCCATATCTTCGCTGAAGGAACAGGTAAAAGAATATTTATCCAGTACATCGGCATATAACCGGTCAATTCGTTTTAATCTTTCATCATCCTTCATTTCTAATTTGCCCGATGTTGTTACCAGAATTAATTCTTCTACTGTTTTCATACATTCATTTAGCAGGTTATCAAATACCTGTTTGCAGTAGTCCAGCTCAGTTTCCGTAAACTGTTTTGTCTCCCTGATTTGCTGAAGGGTGCCTTTAGTTTGTTTGATGATTTTGACCTGGTAAGCAATCATATCCGCCACCTTTGCATACCGGCGGATAGCAGGATTTACATTTTTGAGACTGTTAAAGAAATCCCGGTGCAGGTTAAGGTCGCCGTTTTTTATGTTTCGGATGGTATTAACACCACCGCTTATAATGTTGTACCCTTTTTTGGCATAGCCAAGATAAACCTGCAAGGCTGAAATTTGCTGAAGCAGGTATTTCTTTTGGGTGGATTTTTGATTGAGCCATTCATCTGTGGTTTGTGCATTCGATGAGTGAAAGGCAAACAGACCTACTGTTGCTAATAGCAATATTATTTTCATACTTCACATTTTCGTTCTTCAC
>JAIEQT010000398.1 GCA_019747455.1 Chitinophagaceae bacterium
ACTATAATATTTTTAGTTGTAGGAGTTATGGGATATGGGTGGTATGTAGGAGAAATTTCTGCACTTTTTTTAGCATTAGGAATTCTAAGTGGTATTGCTGCAGGATATTCTTCGAATGAAATTGTTCAAAAGCTTGTTGAGGGTGCAAAGGATATTTTGTCAGCTGCTCTTGTGGTAGCTCTGGCAGCCGGAATAATAGTAATTCTTGAAGATGGTAAAGTTATAGATACTCTCCTTTATAAAATGTCCTTAGCGATGAATGATGCCGGAAAGGTAAGCTCTGTGGGGTTGATGTACGGAATACAAACGATGATAAATATTGTGATTCCTTCCGCCAGTGCCAAAGCAGCTATTACAATGCCAATAATGGCGCCGTTTTCTGATTTAATAGGCGTTTCAAGACAAGCAACAGTTATGGCATTTCAATTTGGAGATGGTTTTACAAATATGATAACTCCAACATCCGGAATACTTATTGCCGTACTTGGTATCGCAAGAATACCATATAATAAATGGTTTAAATGGGTCTTTCCTTTTATTATACTTTTGATTATTACCGGTTTTATACTGTTGTTACCTACTGTTTATATGAACCTTAACGGTTTTTAAAATGGATATTTAATAGACAACTTACCGTAGTTTGATTTATTTTCCTCGAGTGGAATTCTTTTTGAGGATTGCAGAGACTTAACACTAGGATTAGTTGGAGGTAAAGCTGGGAATTTACCGGTTACTATGTATGTTAAGCAAGCTTTAGTCCAATCCTCAGACATTCCAAAGTCATGGTAAAGGTCGTCGGGACGGTAGTGATCTGGTACGAGCCCATTTTCAAAGTTTCCCATGCCATTTTTATTTACAGTATAAAAACAAATTGGTAAAAAAACATATGATGGGCTGGTGTAATTACCTTCAGGATAAGGAATCACGTACATTCCATTTGGCTTTCCGTAGGAAGTTGTTCCAACTTGAATTACAGACATAAGAGGTCTTAGCCCATTTAGCAAAACTTCACTGGCCGAAGCAGACCCGTGAGAAGTAAGAATAAATATACGCTTAAGATTAAGCGAAGAAGTAGCCCTTTTTATATAGGTCATAGATTTAGGATCACTGTCTAAACTTCTGTACTTGTCATTGTGCATTGTTCTGCAAAGAAGCTGACCATCTGAAGAACTTGTTGCAATAAAATTTGCTAGTGCACTCATTGCTTTTAATTCACCGCCACCGTTATATCGCAAATCTAGAATAAGCTCTTCAATTCCTGCTGTTTTGAAGACGTTCATAGCGTCATTGATATCGCTTATCATATTTGAGTTGAAAGTATAGTAGTTAAAATATCCAACAGGATATGGCAAGGATGGAAACTCTTTAGATGTGAAAACTAATGTCTTAAGCGAAGATTTTGTGTTCACAATTCTTGCTGTAGCCGCAAATTTTATAGATGCTCCAGATAAGTCCCTAAATGTAAAGCTATTTGTTTTAAGCGCTAACATATCACTTATTAACCCTTTTTCTATTAGCGCACTTACGGGTATGTCATTCAAATTAGTTAAAGTATATCCTCTTTT
>JAIEQT010000050.1 GCA_019747455.1 Chitinophagaceae bacterium
AAACACGATACGATGGATCCGGCAGCCATGGAGCGCCAGAGTAAATTGGTGCAAAAAGGAAAATACCTGTACTGTCCGAATGGAAGCCATTTATCTATGTGGGACGATCAACAAGTATATATGAAAGGGGTGATTGATTTTATTCAGGAAGTAGATCGCGCTCAGTAAGCTAACTTTATTCAGTAACTTCCCTCACTAATTCAACTAACATGTCTATTCAATATTTATCTCCCGATACCGTTCAAAAACCCAGAGGTCATTATTCTCCGGGGGTTGTGCATAATGGTACGGTTTATGTAGCCGGACAATTACCCATAGATAAAGATGGGGTTGTGCATGCGGGTACCATTGAAGAACAAACAACACTTTGTTTGCAAAATATCCAGCATATTTTAGAAGCTGCAGGCTCAGATTTAAGTCACGCTCTTAAAATAAGTGTGTTTATCAGTGATATTGCACTTTGGCCTCGTTTCAATGAAACCTACAAAAGTATTATGGGCGATCATAAGCCCGCGCGTATTGTGGTGCCCTGCAATCAACTGAATTATGGATGTATGATTGAAATAGATTGTATCGCCGCTGTTAAATAAAATCTATGCTCATTACAAAAGAAGCTATTATAAAAGCCCACGAAAGAATTCAACCTTTTATTCATCGTACGCCCTTACTCACTTGCCAAAGCATTAATACAATAGCCGGTACAGAATTATATTTTAAGTGTGAGAATTTTCAAAAAATTGGGGCTTTTAAAATACGTGGTGGTATGTATGCGGCGCTGTCGCTAACGCCCGATCAATTAAAAAATGGAGTAGCTACGCATTCTTCCGGTAATCATGCCCAGGCCATGGCTTTTGCGGCACAAACATTGGGTGTGAAAGCCTATATCGTGATGCCCTCTACTTCTCCCAAAGTAAAAGTAGAGGCCGTAAAAGGATACGGTGCCGAAATCACTTTCTGCGAACCTAACCAAGCGGCAAGAGAAGCTGCGTTACAGAAAATTGTTGCCGAAACTGGCGCCGAATTTGTACATCCTTATGATGATCATAGAGTCATAACCGGACAAGCTACCTGTGTTAAAGAGTTACTCGAAGAGATACCTGATCTTCAAACAGTAGTAGCACCTGTTGGAGGTGGTGGATTACTGTCAGGTACTTCACTTGGCGCCAAATATTTTGGTGATCATACGGAAGTATTTGCGGGTGAACCTGAAGGAGCAGCCGATGCCGTGTTGAGTTTTAAAAGCGGAGTGGTAGAAAAAGCCCCCTTTGTAAAAACCATTGCTGACGGTTTAATGACAACACTGAGTACGCAAACATTATCTATTATCCGAGAGAACGTAAAAGATATTTTATTGGTTTCGGAAGAAGAGATAAAAGCTGCACTCCGGTTAGTATATGAGCGAATGAAGATTGTGGTAGAGCCAAGCTGTGTGGTACCACTGGCTGCTGTACTAAGACATAAAAAATTATTTGAAGGAAAGAAAACGGGTATCATTCTTACCGGTGGTAATGTAGATCTTTCCAAATTTGCTGAATGGTTCGCTTAATATATGTCTGATAAAAATACATACGAC
>JAIEQT010000470.1 GCA_019747455.1 Chitinophagaceae bacterium
TACCAGATTATTAACAAGCGGACAAAAACCAAAAGTTACATCAGGTTTGGAATTGGTAAAAGCATTAGTAGAAGCGGCCAATGATCGAATCATCATTATGCCAGGAAGTGGTTTGAATAGTAATAATGTTGCCGATATTATTACCACTACAAATGTTAACGAAGTACATACATCAGCAAGAATAAGAGTTGCTTCTTCTTCAACCTATAAAAATGAAGAAATAGAGGAAGACTATGATATAGATTTTGTGGATGTGGAAGAAATAAAACGGCTTCGGCTTCGACTCCGCTCAGCCTCCGCCTAAACCAGTAACTCGTATCCCGCAACCCGTATCTAATACAACATCCTCACTTTAATCGTATGTTTTACCTCACGTAATAATTCCAGTGCTTGCTTAGAGAGTTTCTTATCAATGTCTAAAACCACGTACCCAATACTATCGTTGGTTTTGAGGTATTGTCCAACTATATTGATGTTGTTCTTTGATAAAGCGGTATTGATAGCACTTAATACTCCGGGCACATTATGATGCGTATGTAAAATACGATGGGCACCTTCAATTGGTGGTAAAGCAATAGCAGGTACTGTATGCGAGCCATTTGTGATACCTCTTTCCAGGTATTGAAATAGTTTGATACTCACATCTTCTCCAATATTTTGTTGTGCCTCTTCTGTAGATCCACCAATATGCGGTGTGAGTAAAACATTTTTTAATCCTTGTAGAGGTGTTTCGAAATGATCCCCATTTTTTTCAGGCTCCCAGGGAAATACATCAATAGCAGCCCCACTTATATGTTCTTCTTGCAAGGCATTGGCAAGGGATTTTAAATCAACCACCTCTCCCCTCGCATAATTTATTAAAATGGCGCCTTTTTTCATTTGTTTGATAGCGGCCTTATTAATCAGGTTTTTTGTTTGGGTAGTTTCAGGAACATGTAGGGAAACAATATCTGCTTGTTGCAAAACCTCTTTCATATTTTTTGCAGCAGTAGCATTTCCCAATGGCAGCTTGGTTTCAGTATCAAAAAATAACACTTTCATACCGAGTGCCTCGGCGAGCACACTCACCTGAGAACCGATATTGCCATAACCAATCAAGCCAATTGTTTTACCCCGTAATTCAAAACTTCCTTTAGCTTCTTTCATCCAAATACCTTCATGAGCAGCTTTGTTTTTGTCGGGTATTCTCCTGATAAGCATTACAGCCGCACCAATTACTAATTCTGCCACACTTCGCGTGTTACTGTATGGGGCATTGAACACAGCAATACCTGCTTTGGTGGCTTCCAACAAATTAACTTGATTAACGCCAATGCAAAAGCAGCCGATGGCTTGTAATTTTTTAGCGGCCCCCAGTACTTTTTCAGTAATAATAGTTTTGGATCGTATACCCAATAAGTGAACGTCTTTTATTGCCTTTATTAATTCTTCCTCAGGTAAAGCGCCACTTAATTTTTTTATATTGGTGTATCCATTTTGCTTGAACTGTTGCACTGCTTTTTCACTTATATTCTCCAGAAAAAGAATATTAATTTTTTCTTTGGGATAACTGGTAATTGCCTCTTTGCTCATA
>JAIEQT010000588.1 GCA_019747455.1 Chitinophagaceae bacterium
AAAGTTTGATGCACAGGCGGTGGTTGATGGACCCTTCCGGTTATGGGCTCAAAATCGTGAATACTAAACACAAAGGGATAACAATAACCATCCCAACCAACTACATCAAATGGATGGGTGCCATAATGGAGACCATATAAAACCCCTTTTTTCTTCGTTTTAATTAAGAAATCACCTTGCTGATCGATCGTTTCCAAATTTTCTGGTCCACGAATATCCCGCTCACAATAAGGTGCATGCTCGAGTAATTGTCCGCCTTTGCTCAAATAGCGTTTAGGATATCGGATCGGACTAAAACTTTCTACAATAAATAAACGATTATCGGTACCCGTAAAATCAATTTGGTAAATGGTTCCACGGGGTATTACAATATAATCGCCATAGCCAAAAGACAATTGTCCGTACTGCGTTTTTACAACCCCGCTCCCTTCGTGCACAAATAGCATTTCATCGGCATCAGCATTTTTATAAAAATAGTTCCCCGTACCGGCTAGGGGAGCCGCAAGCACAATATGGCAGTCGTTATTTACCAAAATAGCCTTCCTACTCTGCAGAAAATCCGTTTCTGGTTTTATATTAAACCCCTCGAAACTCCTATGTTTCAACATTTTTTCTTCGGCCACCTCAGGAGCCACAGCATAAGGCTTATCAGTACCAATTATTTGAGTTGGCGGATGTATATGATAAAGCAAAGAATAATCATTACTAAAGCCCTCCGTTGAAAATAATTGTTCCGAATATAAACCACCATCGGGCCTCCGGAACTGGGTATGACGCTTATGAGGAACCGAACCTCGGGATAGATAGTGTGGCATAGCAATATTAAAGCATGAAATTAGGGAACTTTACTTTATTTTAGGGGCTCTGAATGTATTAATCATGAGTACAGAATATAACCCAACCGGAGGCGCCCCGGATTCAACGCATCGAATAGAAGCCATCAAAAATTTAATTTTTGGTGAGAACATGGAGCAGATAGATAAAGAATTTGAAGTACTGCGAAAAACGATCGACCAGAAAAAAGCAGATGTAGATCAATACATTGCCCAAACACGCAGCGAAATTTATACTGCCATCAACAACCTTATCAATGATATAAATGCCAAGTTGAAAGATTTGGAAACCAATACCGGGAAATTAACAGATGCCTTGGAGCAAAAGAAAATGGATAAATATAAGCTCGGCGGATTATTAGTTGAATTGGGCGAAAAAATAATGAAAGAATAACAGGGCATGAACGATAGTGAGAAACTACTGCACCTGAAGCGCCTCATACTCAATGAGGATTGGAATGCGGCACAACGAATTTTTAAAAGACTCGATGAGCTTGATAAGGAATTGCCTGGCAAGATGGATGCTATTGTTTCAAAACGTCTTGATAATTATACAAATGAAATACCTGAAAAATTAGGTCCGGTAATTACGCAAGCATTAAGTGAAGAAATAAAAAATTCGCAGGATAAGGTTGTAGATGCATTATTCCCGATCATTGGTAAAATGATCAAGAAATATATCCAGAAAGAAATTGCGATACTACAAGAAAATATTAACAAACAACTACGCAGCACATTTTCTA
>JAIEQT010000403.1 GCA_019747455.1 Chitinophagaceae bacterium
TGGCACAGAGTAATCAAATAATAACCATTTGCTATCTGGGCTCCATTGGAAATATTGGTCGTTTTCCATCCACGCAAAAATTTGATTCGTATTAAGGATGGTACGCGATTGTTTTGAAGCTACATTATAAATACGAATCAGGTCTCTGTTTTCTACATATGCCAACTCTTTACCATCGGGTGAATACAGTGGCTGGGTATTATCATTTGCGTTATCTAAAACCGGGGTTTCTTTTAACAAAGTGGCTGCATAAAAGTATGGCTCATCTGCCCGTACAATTTTAGTTTCGAATATGCTCCATTTATTATTTCTTTCCGCAGTATAAATAATTGATTTACCATCGGGAGAAAAAGAAACCTGTGTTTCTTGTGAAGGCGTATTGGTAATGCGCTTGGTGATACCACCTTCTACGCTTGTAACAAATACTTCCCCTCTAAATGTAAAAGCTACTTCTTTACCATTTGACGCTACCGCTATACCTGCACCGCTATTTACACGCATTACTTGTTCGTCGTTTTTGCGTGCGTCTGCCACAATAGTAATAGGTAGCTTTTTGGGGGATCCGCTACCCTTCATGGTATAAATTTCTCCATCGTATCCAAAGCAAACAGTACCATCATTAGCTGCACTTAAAAAACGAACCGGATGCTTTTTAAAAGAAGTAAGTTGCTCTGATTTTCCACCCGCTACATTCATTTTGTGAATATTAAAACTGCCGCTTTCTTCACTTAAATAAAGCATCGCTTTTTCTCCGTCAGTAAAGATTGGTGTACGGTCTTCTCCGTTAAAAGAAGTGATTTTTGTATGCTTGGTCGTTTTCGTGTCGTATACCCAAATATCTCTTGTGATAGCAGAGGTATGGTGTTTACGCCAAGCATTCTCCCCTCCTTTTTTATCGTGATAGATCCATTTACTACCATCTTTACTCGTTTTAACATCTTCCGCCGGTGTGGTGAGCAATTGATTAACTCTTCCGCCATTTACAGAAACACTATATAATTCGGGCATAGAGCCGGTAGGAAACTGGCGATTGGAGGCAGCATCCATTCTGGCCGATCCAAAAATAATTGACTTATCATCTGAAGTAAAATCATAAGGATATTCTTGGGCAGAATGATAGGTAACTCTTTTTGCATCACCCCCATTCACGGAAATGGTGAAAATATCAAAGTTCCCATAGCGGTCGCTGGCGAAGGCAATGGTTTTACTATCATGGCTCCATACTGGCATAAAATCATGTGCCTCATGCATGGTTAGCGGGGTAGCTGCTCCTCCTTGAGATGATACCTTGTACAAATCGCCTTTGAAAGTAAAAACAATAGTTTTACCATCGGGAGAGATAGCCGAATAACGCATCCACTTCGGGTCATTCGTTTGGGCAGTTATTTGTTGCACCAACAATAAACCGCCTAATAATAGTTTGGAAATTTTGTTCATAGCTTAGTCTTGAAAGGGGAAGATAAGTATCCTTTGCAAAGTCATGAAAAAAATAGGGAGAAACTGCTCCTATTAGGGATTAATGGTAATGAATAGGTAAACAAAAAACAGGATAATAAGTATCAGGCCCTGTAAAACATT
>JAIEQT010000303.1 GCA_019747455.1 Chitinophagaceae bacterium
TTCGTGGGATACCTGGCTTGACGGATATGTGCCTGGAGTTTTTGCTCGTAAGGTTTCTATTTATGTAGAAGGTGCCCTTGCTGCATTTATTCTTGACATGATACTGATGAAAACCACAGGAAATCAAAAAAATGTAGATGAACTGATGCGTAGGCTGTATGCCGAATTTTACAAAAAGGGAAAAGGATATTCGCAACAGGAGTACCTTAAACTTATCAATGACTTGAGCGGCACCTCTCAACAAAAATATTTTGATGAGGTACTCGAAGGTTGTGGGTTTATTGAAAAGTATCTGCCCGAAGCAATTACTTATATAGGTTGCGAGCTGCAGCAAACCAATTCGCCTGACTTTGCTGAAAGGATTTGGGGGATCAAAACATTGCATGAAAACGGAAGCCTTATCGTAAAAATGGTTGCACCAGGTTCTCCTTCCGATAAAGCAGGACTTGCTGACGGGGATGTGATTTTTTCAATTGATGATACCCCATTAGCAGAAGTTGCCGATATAAACGGATGGCTGAATACTTTTGCTCTGTCTGATCATCTGTTACAGTTAAAAAGTAATCACCGTATTAAGGAGGTGAAGTTGGCAGCTGGGAACCTGACTTATTGGAACCGTTACCATATTGTAAAACCAGGTGATGCAACGCCAAAGCAAAAAGAATCATTTAGAGTATGGGCTCACCAGTCCTTTTAATTCTTTATCTATCACTTCGTATCTTGCACAAGTGAATATTAAGTTGTCGGTAGTTATTATTTCTTTTAATGAGGAACACAATATTGCTAGGTGTATTGAATCTGTGCGTGACGTAGCAGATGAAATACTCATTGTAGATTCTCACTCAACCGATGCTACCCGTGAAATCGCATTGGCAATGGGAGCTCGCATAGTGGAGCATGATTTTGACGGCCATATTCAACAAAAAAACAGAGCCGCTTCCTTAGCCAAATACGATTATGTACTTTCATTAGATGCCGATGAAGCGCTAAGTGATGAATTGAGGATTTCTGTGGATAGGGTAAAACAAAACTGGAAACATGATGCTTTTCAAATGAACCGATGTACCAACTGGTGCGGGAAATGGATAAAACACAGCGGTTGGTATCCTGATAAAAAGTTACGATTATGGGATAGGCGAAAAGGGGAGTGGGGAGTCGTAAATCCACATGATAAATGGGAACTTTATGATGGCAGCAAAAATTACGTATGGATTAACGGGGACATTTTGCACTATAGTTATTATACGGTTGAGGAGCACTGGAAGCAGGCGGGAAAATTCAGTACTATTGCAGCCAAAGCTTTATATATAGACGGTAAGCGTATTTCATGGGCAGGTGTTTACCTCAAACCAGTTTCAAAGTTCATCCGCAATTATATTCTTCGGGCCGGATTTCTAGATGGGCGCAGTGGTTTTTTAGTTTGTAAAATTACGGCTTGGGAAACTTATCAAAAATACCTTAAGCTATACGACATGCAAGGTGGATGAAGCGTAATAGTAGCATGTATCTGAAGTTCTTTTTGGTGGATTTACTGCTAATTTTATACTTTTGAAAATTTCATCAAATTTATCTTTATAG
>JAIEQT010000187.1 GCA_019747455.1 Chitinophagaceae bacterium
TCAGAACCTAAATACTTAAAATATAAGGGATTTGAGGTATGTGACACAGCAGGGCCATATTTTGAACTTTTGCATCCCGATTAATTCCTTTTACTAGAATAAAGCCTTCGCGAAAACGTATTGTATCTCCTATATTGACTTCGCGCGTAGCTGGTTTTTCATATTGCTCATCATCCGAATGTCCTTCATGATCTTCATGCTTCGCTTCTTCTTTCAATGGCACACTACTCACATGGGTATAGATATCGTGAAACAAATAATGACGCGTATCAGGTGAAGCGATAATTTGTTTCATTTTAGCATTCTGTTGCGCATTAGGATACAGGTTAAAATTCTCTTTTATTTTCCCAGCCTTCTCATCAATTACGCGATAATTTACTCGATAATAGGTATTCACACCTTCTGTCGAATCACCCAGATAAGTAACCGTATAACGGTCCATTTTTACGGGTTCATTCTCATACAAAATAATGTTTTCCCTAGGATTACTGCTTTTCGCAAATTCATCACCAAAGCCAATACCTGTATGGTTAACCGAAACTACTTTGCTTGTCGCTGCTGCAATCAATGCTCCTACCAGTAATAAAGCAAAACCAATATGTGCAATGGACGATCCAGCCAACTTCCACTTTCCCTTAAATGATTCACTTAGTATTTTTGCGTTGGCTAGTATCGAAAACACGACTGAATAAGTCAATAAAATAAAAATCAAATTGGTATATATTTTGGTTGTATATACGACCAGTATTGTAATTGGGATAGCGACGATTAGGATGATCGCAATGCTGATGAAAAATTTCTTAATGCCCGTTTGTTTGTATTTGAGAAACTGAGAAAAAGCAGATATCAACGTAATTACAATGGCAAATGGAGCTTGCCACTTGTTGTAATGTTGGATCACATTGGCTGGAGGAGCTATCTTAGTTCCGAAAATAGTATTAAATACGGGGATAGAAGTAGTTGCAATAAGTTGAATGCAAGCGACCGTAAGCACCAATGCACCGATAAATAGCCAGAATTCGCGCGAATAGGTCTCCTCATCTTTTTTAGTGATAGGTAATTCTTTCCATCGCGAAACTAGCAAAGTAATTGAGATAATAAGAAAGGTGGAAAGGAAAACAATCAAATGCGAAGACATTCCTAAACTCGTGAAGGCATGTACAGAAGTATCCCCTAGAATACCACTTCGGGTAAGAAATGAGGCATACAGGACGAGTATAAAACTAATGATTACTAAAAATGTGGCTGTAAAATATGAGTGACCAGAATTTTTATAGGCAATGATTACGTGGACCGCCGCAATGAGGGTCAGCCATGGGATGATGGATGCATTCTCGACAGGATCCCAAGCCCAAAAACCACCAAAATTTAATGCTTCGTAGGCCCAAAATGAGCCCATAATAATGCCTGCGCCCAATACCATCACTGCAAACAAAGCCCATGGTAAAGCGGGGTTCAACCATTCGCTATAACGTTTTTGCCAAAGTCCGGCGATGGCAAAAGCAAATGGGACAATCATCGATGCCCAACCTAAAAATAAAGTGGGTGGATGTATTACCATCCAATAGCTTTGCAATA
>JAIEQT010000636.1 GCA_019747455.1 Chitinophagaceae bacterium
TATAACAGAACACTTACTCCTTTTGGGTTTCAGAATGAAGACAGAACCTATTGGCAAGCTCCACAATTATATTATGAAATGAGTCCGTTTAGCTATGCCGATAAAATCAAAACACCCATTTTATTGATTCATGGCGAAGCTGATGATAATACAGGTACTTTCCCCATAAATAGCGAACGCTTATTTGCAGCTATTAAAGGAAATGGAGGTACAGTACGTTTTGTATACTTACCCTATGAGGCTCATGGATATCGTGGTAAAGAAAATATTCTACACACGTTATGGGAGCAATATCAATGGCTTGAGAAATACGTTAAAACGCAAAATAAAATTATTAGTAATTTATTTGTAATACCTTGGAGGGAGTAGTATAAACTACTCCCTCTTTTATATTAGGGGTGCATATAAAGTTGTATTTTTAAAATAATATATTTAGCCATATGAATACTTGGAAAATTAAAGCTGCCTTATTCCTTAATTATTTTGTTTTTGCCATATTGCTTAATAGTGTAGGAACGGTGATTCTACAAGTTCAGAATACCTATGGTGTAACGGAAAGTGATGCTTCCGTTTTAGAAGCTTTTAAAGATTTAAGCATTGCCATTGTTTCATTTTTAATTTCCTCTTTTATTGTACGCATAGGCTATAGAAACGCGATGCTCATTGCGTTAGGGTTTATTACCCTGGTTGCATTAGGGATGCCCAGCTTAACTGGTTTTTGGGCTACAAAATTTTTATTTGCTGCCGTAGGATCATGTTTTGCGCTCATAAAGATGAGCGTTTATAGTACTATCGGCCTGGTTACCAAATCGGAAAAGGAGCATATCAGCTTCATGAGCTTCATTGAGTCATTCTTTATGGTAGGTATCTTAACCGGCTATTTTATTTTCAGCTATTTTGTAAGTGATAGTAAAACAGCCTCTACCGATTGGCTGAAAGTGTATTATTTTCTAGGGGCTTTATCGGGATTAGCTTTTTTATTACTATTGACTACGCCACTTGATGAATCACTCTTAAAAAAAGAAAGCACAACAAGCGGAACCAATTTCACAGAAATGTTTTTGTTGCTACGCAATCCATTAGTATTGGTATTTATTGGCTGTGCCTTTTTTTATGTGTTGATTGAACAAAGTATTATGAGTTGGCTACCTACTTTTAACAATAAAGTATTGTTATTACCCGCTGCTCTAAGTATTCAAATGGCCAGTATTTTAGCGGGCTCAACAGCTTTAGGAAGATTTTTAGCCGGAATTGTTTTGAAGAGAGTGAATTGGTTAATGGCACTTGTAGGCTGTTTACTGGCTGCATCGGCACTTGTTTTATTAGCGATTCCTTTAGCCGATAATGCAGGAGGCAAGTCTGTAACAGGCTGGGGGAATGCACCAATCGCGGCATTTATTTTTCCCTTAATAGGATTATTACTTGCCCCTATTTATCCCGCCATCAATTCTGTGATATTAAGTACACTACCGGCTAAGAAACACGGATTAATGTCGGGCTTGATTATTGTATTCTCTGCACTGGGAGGCACTACCGGTTCTATCATAACCGGAAATATTTTTCAACACTATGGCGGACAAGCG
>JAIEQT010000604.1 GCA_019747455.1 Chitinophagaceae bacterium
CAAAAGAAAATGTAAATGCAAAAAAAACATTGCAAAAAGCCAGCAGTGAGTACAATAGTATGACGGCAAGGGTGCAAGGGTTAAAGTCAAAGTTACAACTCATCAATATCAATCCTGAGAAAATCAATCCTGCAAACATCTCCGGCAGAGCAAATATTTATGCTCCTATATCAGGCTATGTTACTAAGGTATTGGTGAACATAGGCAAGTTTGTAAACGCAAACCAGGAGCTATTTGAAATTGTAGATACCCGCCATCTTCATGCAGAGCTTATCATTTTTGAAAAAGATGTTCCGAAATTAAAAATCGGTCAGAAAATACGTTTTGTATTGAACAATGAAACAAAAGAACGTTTTGCAGAAGTGTATTTAATTGGCCGTGAAATCAGTACTGAAAGAACGGTTCGGGTGCATGGGCATCTGTTACAGGAAGATAAAAACCTGTTGCCAGGTATGTATCTGAAAGGAATTGTAGAAACAGGTATTGCTACTACTACCGCCTTGCCTGATAAAGCGATCGTTCAATCAGCAGGTAAATCTTACATTTTTATAGCGGCAGATGAAGGGAATAACGAAAAAAAAGCCACCGACGTGAAAAAAGAAGCAGCTACTGAAAAGCATATTCCTTTTAAGAGAATTGAAGTGGTAACAGGTGTTTCGGAAAATGGTTATACCGAAGTGATTTTGCCGGAAGGATTTAACAGGAAAATTAGAGTGGTGATTAACGGAGCTTATGATTTATTGTCGAAGATGAACAATGTAGAGGAAGAGGAATAAAAATACTATGGGTAGGAGCCCTGCTTTATTTTCCCCATTTTAAATATGGGAAACCTTGAGTGGCAGGGCTTCAGTACCCATGCAAACATTTTTGAAAACACACCGATGGATACACCAATGACAAGTCTTTGTACTATAATAGAAATTAATTTAAAACAGATGATTGGTGATAAAAATGTTCCGGCTGAAGAAAATCCGAATAACTATTATGTTATGTAAATACTGAAAAATGGATGTCAAACTTGAATTAATAATAGTTGTAAAACTAGTAGCCTCATTTCTACTTGGAGCTTTTATTGGCTTTGACAGAGAAAAGCATGGCCGTGATGCTGGCATAAGAACCTATGCTGCGGTATGTATAGGTTCTACTTTATTTACTGCTGTTGCAGCTCATCTTGTTAGCGATGTTGCAGCGGCTTCAAGAGTAATAGCCAATATTGTCACCGGTGTGGGTTTTCTTGGGGCTGGTATTATTTATCGCAACAGCAGTGCAGGAACATCACATGGTCTTACAACAGCAGCTACGGTTTGGTGTACTGCAGCAGTTGGTGTGGCAGTAGGCTTAAACATGTTTATTATAGCCGTAGTTGGGGCAATTGCCTTGTATTTTTTGCTTTCGTTGCATCACCAGCATTGGTATGTTAAATGGAAAAAGAAAATGATAAATAAACACAACGAAAAAGATAACACTGATTAATTTTTTAAAGCAAAATTGTATAATAACAGTATCGGAAAATGTACAGCATTATAACAGGCACTATATTATTAGGCATTACTCATGCACTTATTCCAAACCACTGGTTGCCATTGGT
>JAIEQT010000081.1 GCA_019747455.1 Chitinophagaceae bacterium
GTTAGACCAGTTCCAAATCTAATTAAATCAATCAGTTATCTTTACAGATAATCCCCTAATGCATAATCTGGGATAAAGTAGTATTTCACAACAGGTAAAAATTGCTAAGCTTGCCTATTGGTATAATCGACAAGTTGTAAAGAAGATTTATCAAGAATTATTCTAAGTGTTTACTAACCAGAGCTTAGCGAAACATACCTGAAATCAGGTATTTAATTGCATTTTTCGATGAATTGTTACAACTTGAAAAGTTTATAACCTAAACCAGCCCCACTATGAAGGAAAGGTTAATAAAAATTTTAGGTGTTGAGCCAAACGAAGCGGCTCCAGTAGGTATGTTGCTAGGCATCAGCTTCCTGATGGGGCTTTTCATTGCTACTGTTACGGTTGCCGCTCAATCCCTCTTCTTGAATGCTTATAGTGAAAAAGATGACCTGCCTGTTGTTTTAGTATTGGGTGGTGGGCTTGGTTTTATAGCAACTGGACTGTTTAACATACTTCAGGGTAGAATCCCATTCAGGTTCCTGGCAACAGGCTTTTTGGTACTTATCATAGCTGCAACAGCATTTTTGGAATTCGGAGATGCGTTTGTAGTGGATAAGAAACTGCTGTATTACGTAGGTTTTGCTCTTATCTTGCCTTTTACATTTATCTCTCAACTTGTATTCTGGGGCGCTTTCAATCGTATTTTTTCATTACGTCAAGCAAAACGGGTAGTAGGCAGTGTCGACATCGGTATGGACATTGCACAGATTATTGCATTCTTCACCATACCCGTTCTCTTGAATTTTGGAGTAAAGACAGAGTACCTCTTTACGATCGGGCTCTTTAGCATAATTGGGTACTTGGTGTTGTTCAATGTTCTTTCTAGTAGGTACCTCACTACAGCAGCCATTCAAGCAGCCGTGGGGGTATTAAATGAAAAGGAAAACAAGCGTATCTCGCTCAGCAAATTTTTCAGTACTCGTTATATCGTTTTACTCTCCCTTTTTGTCGTAGTGTCGTTCACTGCCCTACGATTCATCGACTACTCATTTTATAATATTACTACTACACGCTTTGATAGCCAGGAACTTCCCGTATTTCTAAGCTTATTTGAAGCAACCGTAATCATCTTTAGTTTCTTGTTTGGTTTATTTGCTGCTGATAAAATTCAAGAAGACTATGGATTGCGGGTTTCTTTGATAATTAACCCACTGCTGTTGATCATTTTTACGAGCGGTGCTTTAGCACTGGGTTTCTTTTTTGGGTATGATCCTACCAAAAGCTCGGCTGATAGTATCGTGTTCTTCTTTATCATGGTGGCGATGAGTAAGTTGGTTATTAACTCATTACGCGATGCATTGGACAGCCCAATCTTTAAGTTCTATTATGTTCCAATAGAAAAGTCAATCAAGCTTGACGCTCAGACAAAAATTGAAGGTACAGTAACCGCCACAGCAACTATCTTGGCGGGTGGATTGATTGTACTTATCAATCAGTTCAAAATATTCGACTTGCTTTCCATTACACTCTTTACACTTCCCCTTCTTTTTATTTGGTATTTTATTACCAATCGCATGTATAACGGATACCGGCATACTCTTCAAGATTCAT
>JAIEQT010000246.1 GCA_019747455.1 Chitinophagaceae bacterium
ACAGTTACACTTTTTGCAAGGTTGCGGGGTTTATCTACATCTAGGTCTTTTGCTAAACCTACATAGTAGCTTAACAATTGTAAGGGCACTACACTAAGTAATGGTGCAATTACTTCATCGGCGTCGGGTACTAGCATTACATCATCTGCCATACCGGGAATGATAGTATCGCCTACTGTAGCAACAGCTAAAACCTTACCCTTACGCGCTTTGATCTCCTGTACATTCGATACTATTTTTTCGTAGTAATAATCTTTAGTAGCAACAAATACAACAGGAAGTTTTTCATCTACCAAGGCAATAGGCCCATGTTTCATTTCTGCTGCGGGATATCCTTCCGCGTGTATATAAGAAATCTCTTTTAGTTTCAAAGCACCTTCCAGTGCTACGGGGAAGTTGTATCCTCTACCTAAGAAAAGAAAATCAGTGGCATCTTTATATTTTGCTGCGATCCGTTGAATATTAGTAGTGTCGGCTAAAATTTCTTTTACTTTTTCAGGAACTGATTCTAAATCTTGCATTAATTGTACATAACGATCTTCCGTAATAGTTTTACGAGCATAACCGATTTTAAGTGCCATCATCATGAGTACTGCTAATTGTCCGGTAAATGCTTTGGTACTCGCTACGCCAATTTCTGGTCCGGAATGGGTATAGGCGCCGGCATGACTTAACCGCGCAATACTACTGCCTACTGCATTAACAACGCCAAAAATAAAAGCTCCTTTTTCTTTAGCACTTTCTAAAGCAACAAGTGTATCAGCTGTTTCACCACTTTGGGAAATGGCAATAATGATATCATCTTTATGAATAACGGGATTCCGATAACGGAATTCTGAAGCGTATTCCACTTCAACCGGAATTCGGCATAATTCTTCTATTAGATATTCTGCTATTAAACCCGCATGCCAACTGGTTCCACAAGCAACGATCATAATACGGTTGGCATTAATAAACGCATCCATATTATTTTCAATACCTCCCATCATAATTTGTTTTGATTGCGGAAGTAAACGGCCACGTAAGCAGTCGAAAATTGTATCGGGTTGTTCATGAATTTCTTTGATCATGAAATGATCGTAGCCGCCTTTCTCTATGGCCGCTAATTCCATATCTAATTTGGTGATGAAAGGTGTTTGCTTTTCATTACCTAAATTTTTCAGTATTAGTTCATCTGGACGAACAATAGCTATTTCATAATCATTTACATACACTACTTCTTTGGTGTATTCAATAATGGGGGAGGCGTCGCTGGCCAAAAAGTGTTCGCCTTTACCAATACCGATTACAAGCGGACTTCCTTTTCGTGCCGCGATGATTGTTTCCGGATCATCATCTGAGATTAATAGAATACAATAAGCACCTACAATACGCTTTAGTGCAATTCGTAGGGCTTCTTCGAGTGAAGATTCATTTTCTAATTTAATGGCTTCGATAAAATTGAGAAGCACTTCCGTATCAGTATCACTTTTAAATTGATAACCTTTTGAAATGAGTTCTTGTTTTATTTGCGCATAGTTTTCGATAATGCCATTATGAATCATGGCTAATCGTCCGCTTTGCGATTGGTGTGGATGGGCATTCCTATCGCTTGGTT
>JAIEQT010000026.1 GCA_019747455.1 Chitinophagaceae bacterium
CATCCGGCTCCAAAAATTGCACCGATTTTGGAAGTTTGTAGACCCGGTGGCTTCTCAAATGGCTGGGGCTAAAGGCTTCATCACATCCATCGGAATTGGGGAAGTACCTTGGATCAAACAAGCCACTTTCAGTATCTGGGAAAGTAAAGAAGCCATGAAAAAATTTGCTTATTCACTCCCAGAACATGCCGAAGTGATACAAAAAACACATAAAGAAAACTGGTATAGTGAAGAGCTCTTTGTGCGATTTAAAATAATCGCCTCTAGCGGTACCTTGAACGGAAAACTACCTTTCGAAATAAATATGTAACTTTGCGGCATAATGAACAATTGTTCAACCATAGTATTGCTTACTGCCCATTTTGCATGGATGTATCGCGGCCTTAACCCCATGCCCGATCACTGAGTTTAGTTATCGTTTATACATTGCTCCACACGCGTATACCTTACACCTTATACCTCAATAAATTGGTCTATGGTCTATCGTCTATCGTCTAATAACTTAATAACCTAATAACTCAATAACTCAATAACTCAATATGTCACTTTCTGTAACTTCCGAAATAGGAACTTTAAAAAAATTATTGGTTCATAGTCCCGATAGCGGACTTGGTAAAGTGGTGCCTTCCAAAGCGCAAGACTGGCTGTTTGAAGATATTGTTCACTTAGATACTATTCGAAAAAATGAATACGATTATTATACCAAAATATTATTGTACTTTCTAGATCCTGAAAGAATCAAAGGCAGGCTTGCCGACATTGATCACCCCGAAAATAACCGCGGCTTTTATAAGCCCGAGGATAGCCGTTTTCATCGTTCCGATAAAGTGATTGAATTAGAATGGTTACTAGCGGAGATTCTGGAAGACGCAGCTATCAAAGCTAAATTAGTAGCTTCTGTTTCTGCTATTGAAGGATGTACTTATGCAAAACAAAACGAATTGCTAAATTATAGTGCTGTAGAACTTGCTAAAACATTTGTATCGGGTACCTCACAAAACAAAGAATTACTCTTTGCACCAATTCCCAATTTTATTTTTACCAGAGATATTGGGATAACCATTAAAGATCATGTGCTACTGAATAAGCCTGCTAAAAAAGCCAGAACACGGGAAGCACTACTGGCGAGATATATTTTCTTCAATCATAAATTTTTTGAGGGCTACACAAAAAATATCATTGAGTTATCCGATTCCAATCATAGTTTTTTATTACCCAAAGAAGATGATGATCGCAAAATAACTTTGGAGGGGGGTGATATTATGGTAGTAAGTGATAACCATATTTTGGTGGGTGTGAGTGAAAGAACCTCTTCAGAAGCCGCTGCAAAAATTACCACTACGCTGTTTGAAATGGGTTTGATGGATAAGGTTTCTATTGTAAAAATCCCTAAGAAAAGAGATTATATGCATATAGATACTGTATTTACTCAGGTAAAAAGGGATGTTTGGGTAATGCTGGGAAATTTTTCACGTAAAGCTGTAAAACATGAGGATGATAACGCTGTGGAAAGAATTCTTGAAATAAAAAAAGAAGAAAAAATTAAGATCACACAATTTCATCGAAAATGTCCCGATAACCCTATTCAATTTGAAAGT
>JAIEQT010000592.1 GCA_019747455.1 Chitinophagaceae bacterium
CAAGTATTACAAGCTTCTCCTTCGGCAGTTTGGTTGGTACAATTTATTGTTTTGGCTAAAATTCGCGCACAGGTTGTTTTACCAACGCCCCTTGGCCCACAGAATAAAAAAGCATGTGCCAATTGATTATGCTTTATCGCATTTTTTAACGTTGTGGTAATATGCGATTGCCCCACAACTGTATTAAAATTTTGTGGGCGATACTTACGGGCTGAAACTACAAAATTATCCATATTCGAACCTGCAATATAGCTTATTTATACTCCATTATGGGATGCCTTTCAAAAGGATACTTATTATCAAAAATATACCTGTAAGTTACCATCCGCCTGCTTTGCTTGCCCCCCAAACTCTTATAGATATTATACATTTTTGGATTCCAATCACCAGCCCATCCCATTTCATATCGATGATACCAACCTTTACCTTGTAAATTCAAGCCACAGGCATAAATGAGATAGCTATCCACACCCAAGGCTTGGTATTTTGGTACTACACCAAATGCAAGGCCTGTGAGTTGCTTATTGGTACCCCGCCATTTCATCCAAAGCAAATGTAATTTTTCTAACCACCCTAACTTACCATTGAAGTGCTTAAAATATTGATTTAAATCCGGCAAATTAACAAACATCGCTATCGGATCTTCTTTATAGTACGCAAACCAAACAACCCGCTCATCCATAATAGGCCTCATCTTACTAAATAGCTTTACCACCTGCTCTTTAGTAATTTCTTTCGCTTCTCCATGCTGCGCCCAAGCTGCATTATATACTGTTGCAAAATCCCCTGCATATTTATCGAGCTCGCTAAGATTAACATGCTGAGCGCTATACCCGGGTTTATTATTGAATTTTTCATACCGCTCCGGAAATTTCGCAGGAAGGGGATCATCTACATTCATGTAATAATAGTATTGATTGTAGTAATTCTGAAAACCATACCCTTCAAATAAGGATTCATAGTAACTGGGATTGAACGACATTCCATACATAGGTTCTCTATCAAAACCTTCTACCATTAAACCCCACCACTTATCCCGATCACCAAAATTTACAGGTCCATCCATGGCTTCAGCACCACAACTAATCAACCAGTTTTTGGCAGTATCAAATAACAGATTGGCAATTGCCTGGTCGTTGATACAATCAAAAAAGCCAACGCAACCCGTTACAAAATCAGTACCCTTATTTATATATTTCGAGCTGATAAAAGCTGCAATTCTTCCAACCAGCTCACCATTGTCTGTTTTAGCTACCCATCGGCTAGCCTTACCATATTTAAATTGCTTATTCTTTTCCGGATTAAACACTTCTTCTACCTCATTATTAAGCGGACGAATATAATTCGGATTGCCTGCATTCATTAATACATTTACCCGTAGAAAATCGGTAACAGATGCTTTATCATATACTTCAATAACCTGCATACTCAAATCTATTTACTGAATAATTTAGCAGCCATTTTCTCATCATGACCATAGATATCTTTTCGAAAATTCAAGACCCCATTTTTATCTACCCAGGCTGTAAAATAAACTAAAAATACGGGTATAGGATTTTTTAAACTAACCCACTTCTCTTTAGTTAGATGCATAGCACT
>JAIEQT010000119.1 GCA_019747455.1 Chitinophagaceae bacterium
CCATCCTAATGTATTCGCTAGCCAATATTGCCAACGCATTTGTAACCTCACTCGAAATGTATGGAGTTTTGCGTTTTATTGCAGGTGTGGGTTTGGCCGGAGAACTTGGGGCAGGAATTACGCTGGTAGCCGAAACAATGCATAAAGACAAAAGAGGGTACGGGACTATGATTATTGTTTCAGTAGGTGCTTTAGGAGCCGTTTGCGCTTATTTGGTAGGAGATAATTTTAGCTGGAAAACAGCCTACATAATAGGCGGTGGAATGGGTATGTTGCTGCTGGCTTTAAGAGCCGGTGCATTTGAAAGTGGCATGTTTAAACAAATTCAGCACTATAAAACCGATAATGGCAATCTGCTTATGCTGGTAAATGATAAAAAACGTTTCTTGAAATATGTGGCGTGCATTTTAATTGGCTTACCAGTATGGTTTGTAGTTGGTGTGCTAATTAATCTATCCGACCGAATTGTGGAAGCCCTTAACCCCGCCATGCATATTGAAGTGAGAGAGGCTGTCATGTATTCTTATATTGGTTTGTCATTCGGTGATTTACTCAGCGGATTTTTTAGCCAATATTTCAGAAGCAGAAAAAAGGTAATTATAGGGTATCTTTTTGCCCTTACATTTACGGTAGCAATTTATCTTTCAAACAATGATATCAATTTACCATATCTAAAAATCATGTGGTTTTTGCTTGGCTCTGCAACCGGTTTTTGGGCTCTGTTTGTAACCAACGCTGCCGAGCAATTTGGCACTAATCTTCGCTCTACTGTTACCAACACAGTTCCTAATTTTGTAAGGGGTGCTGTAGTACCCATTACTTTAAGCTTTAAAGGACTTATGGAAACCCTCGGAACTATTCAGTCTGCCATAATTGTTGGAAGTATTTGTCTTATCTTATCACTTATTGCCATTTTGAGCGTAAAGGAAACTTTCGGTAAAGATCTTGACTATGTAGAAACACTTTAGGAGAAATTAATCATATTAGCTACCTTTACACCCCAAAAGAAAAAGTATGAACAAAGTTAAATTTGTACTGGTAGTTGACGATGATCAGATTAATAACTTTGTATGCAGCAGAATGATTAAACTGTCTGGTATAAGTGATCATATAGAATGTGTATTGGGAGGGCAGGAAGCACTTGAAGTGATTAAAAATGCTGCGGCTAAGGAAAAACAATTACCCGACTTGCTTTTTCTGGATATAAATATGCCAGGAATGAGCGGGTGGGACTTTCTTGACCAATACCGTAACCTACCCCCGGAAATAAAAACCGGAACACGAATATTTATGCTTTCGTCTTCGCTTTATAAGGATGATATTGATAAATCAAGCCAATACAAAGAAGTGACAGAATACGTGATTAAACCACTTTCCATTGAAGCCTTAAGAGAAATAGAGCGTAAATATTTTTGATAAAACCCTAACGCTTTTCCTTTTTTATGCTTGGATTAAAACTGCCTACCGATCCGCGGTGGGTAAATATAGCCGAAAAAGACCTACAGGAAATTCTTACCGATCATGCTTGGTGCGAACAAAAAGCAGCCACATCAGGAATCACATTTATTGTTAGATACCCTGACAAAGAAGATGTGGTTAC
>JAIEQT010000612.1 GCA_019747455.1 Chitinophagaceae bacterium
AATGCATCATTAACTATCATGAGCTTGGCTTACGATGCAGGCTTTAACAGTAAAGCCACTTTTAATAGAGCTTTCAAAAAGCATACCGGTGAAAATCCGAGTAAGTATCAAAATACAGTTTTCTAATATCGTAAGCTACTGATAATCAATATTTCATTATTTGAGACTCCTATTTGAGGTACCAAATAATGATCTGAGGCGGATATGGGGCTTAACCGCTCGAATTTTGTGCTATCATTAAAAAGGATAGTATGAAACAATTAATTAAACCCATTTGTCTGCCTTATTGGTGGCAAGATTTTTTACTGGCTATTCCACGGATTCTTTGTGGATTTTGGATGGCATTCGAATTTGGTGCAGCTAAATTTGGTATGCCTTGGAGCCCCGCAGATAAAAACCTCGGACTCTTTGAAGTATCATTTTGGTTCCCGAATGATGTGGCTGAGTATGGGGGCATATTTGCTATGTTCCCGGCTTTCTTCGCATGGATGGGCGCTTTTAGTGAAGCAGTGGGGGGGCTATTCATTTTGGTAGGGTTTCAAACCCGTATCTTTTCATTTTTGATTGTATGTACTATGATGGTAGCCGTTTTTTTGCAACAGTTTCATAATGGATTGTGGAGTATGTTGGCAGGACTTGGCTTCTTATGGGTGAGTTTGCATAACCTAGTCCTTGGAAGCGGCCGTTTTGGTATAGATTATCTTATCTCAAAAAAATACTTCAATGAAAAATAAATATTATCTGCTGGCGATTACTCTTTTTATCGCCTTTAATGCCTGTGTTCAAAAAACTTATAAAAGAATAGTAGTAGTAGAACTTATAGTGAAGGGGAAAAAAGATATTCAAACAGTAGGTATTCGTGGAAACGGAAAACCACTTAGTTGGGATACTGATCTTCCGTTAGCCCCAGTTGTAAAAGACTCTTTATACCGTACTACTATTACAGCAGTTACGGGTTATAAGTTTGCTGAATGCAAATTCACCGTTAATGGAGAATTTGAATTAAATAATAAACCGGATAGAAGAGTTGAGTTCAATGAAGGTGATACCACATTTTTTAAAGCTGTTTTTAACGAACAATAAAATATATACCATGAAAAAATTAATTATTTATACCTTATTACAGTTTATTCTTGGTTTCTCTTTCGCTCAGGATATTCGTATTCAAAAAAATGATATTCGCATACTTGAGGGAAACTGGATTGGTAGTTTAACCTATCTCGATTACACTTCCGGTAAACCCTATACAATGCCTGCAAATCTTAGTGTTGTATCAATTTTCGGTACTTCAAACCTTTTATTCCAAATGGTATATCCTGATGAACCTAAAGCGAATGGGAATTATACCGTGATGATTGATCAAAATGGCCTTTTTTTCGATGGGGCTAAAGTAACTGGAAAGCTTTCAAAAAATAATAGTGTAGTTATCATTACCGAACAAAACGGAAAAGACGGGAATGATCATAAGAATGCTATAATTAAGAAAACATATACAGCTGATAAGACTACTTTTTCTATTACCAAAGAAATCTTATTTGAAGGAGAACCGGTTACTCAACTTAAAAAAGATGCCCTTGCAAAAGCAGGGTACAGCATCTTTGA
>JAIEQT010000169.1 GCA_019747455.1 Chitinophagaceae bacterium
TTATAGCGGCGGGGGGTATTGCAACAGGATCTCAGATGTTGGCAGCCTTTGCCTTAGGAGCCGATGCGGTACAAGTTGGTAGCCGTTTTGTTTGTACTCCGGAAGCCTCTTCACATATACATTTCAAAGAAGCTATTATAGCTGCTCAAGAAGGTGATACCAAATTGAGTATGAAAAAATTAGTACCTGTTAGGTTATTGAAAAATGATTTTGCCCATAAAATTGAAGCGGCTGAACAGCGGGGTGCCGATGCTGCAGAGCTAGAAACTATGCTAGGAAGAGCCCGAGCTAAAAAAGGTATGTTTGAAGGCGATATGCAGGAGGGCGAATTAGAAATCGGACAAGTTGCTTCACTTATTAATGAAATAAAGCCAGCCGGAAAAATTGTAGCAGAGATGATCGAAGAATATCAACGATCCTTATCTCTGCTACAAAATACTAGTATCTAGCGCATTAATACACGATTACTTTATCACTTTCTTTGATCAACTTAATGAACTGAGTTGGTAAAGCAAAGCTTGCATTCTTATTGGTAAGATCTGCTTCTGTAATACCCCTGGCTTTACTGGAATTAGTAGATAAATAAATTTTTACACCTGCTTTAAGTAATACCTCGAGATGTTCTTTTAATTTACCTGTTCCGAGTCCGGACAAACTTTCAATTGTTTGATCACGAATTAAAGTTACCCCATCGCCCGCTAAAAAAAGGTTTACTGTATTGCCTTCTTCTGTAGCCGTTCTGGCTAATAAAAAAGCAAGTGCCGCTTTGGTTGGGTTTTCGGTTCCGCAAGTAACTTGTACTAAAAATTTCATGGGTGATGTGGTTGTTTGTGCCATAAGTGGTGTTTTACGCATTAGAGAAATACAGATAATTAATATTACCGGTAGCATGATTTGCTTGGCTATTTTTTGCATAACTAAAAATTTATAGCACAAGATTACACTATGGCATGGCCATGAAACGGTATCAAAAGATACAAAGAAGGGTTTATTTGATTTCGATTTGACCTCTTAGCAGTTTGAGCTTCTTTTCTTTTTCGAATTGCTTAAGAATTCTCGACACAACTACTCGGGTTGTTCCGAGTTCATTGGCTATGGTTTGATGAGATAGATTTAATATGCTGCTTTCATCTGTAATAACCCTTCTTCGCAAATATTCCATAATACGAACGGGCATATGTTCAAAAACAACGCCTTCAAAATTATTAATGAGCTCATCATATCGCCTTCGAAACATCGAAATAATATATTGATTCCAGGATGGAAACTGTAATTGCCATTCCGTTAAAAACTTAGACGGGAATATGAGTAATTCTGTGGGCTCCATTACCACACCATGTGAAACACTTTTATTATTAAAATAAGCGGCTGCTAAACTCATGGTACAGGTTTCACCTGCGCGAACATAATACAGTGAAAATTCCCTATCTTCTTTTTGCTGAAATACCCTGATCGAACCCTTTAATACAATAGGCAAGAATCGAACATATTGTCCAATTTTAACGATAGTATCTCCTTTCGAAAAATGCAGAAACTGACCATGGGTGATAAGGGCCTCTTGTAAAGCTGGTTCTTTAAACGCCTTTAGTGATGTGATGATAGCCT
>JAIEQT010000098.1 GCA_019747455.1 Chitinophagaceae bacterium
AAATTTGCACGCAAATCATTATTTACCAAAAAAATTTTTATAAATGTATAATTTGTTCTCTGCCCGGACCATTCGATACGTGTTTTACAGGTACGCCAATATACTGATTTATATAATCAATATAGCTTGCCATGTCTGCGGGCAGGTTCTCTGCATGCTTAATACTACTTGTATCCTGGTTCCAGCCTTTAAACTTTTTATAAACAGGTTCTATTTTCAATTTAGACAATTGGAAAGGAATTTCGCGGCTTTGTTTACCATCTATTTCATAATCGGTACACATTTCGAGTGTGGTAAAAGAGTCTAGCACGTCTGCTTTTGTCATAATTACCTGTGTTACGCCATTGATCATACAGGTATAATGTAAAGCTACTAAATCCATCCAACCACAACGACGGGGTCGTCCGGTTGTAGCACCAAATTCACTGCCTATTTTCCTGAGTTCCTCTCCGGTTGCGTCCGACAGCTCAGTTGGGAAAGGCCCTCCTCCTACGCGGGTACAATATGCTTTTGTAACACCCATTACCTCGTTTATTTGTTTAGGAGATACGCCTAAGCCTGTACATACGCCTGCCGATATGGTATTGGAAGATGTAACAAAAGGGAAAGTGCCAAAATCAATATCGAGCATACTTCCCTGTGCACCCTCTGCCAGCACTTTTTTCCCGGCTTTTATAGCATTATTGATGTAGTACTCACAATTGATAATATTCAACGTTTTTAAGAACTCAATGGCTTCAAAAAACTCTTCTTCCCAAGCCGAAATATCTTCAATAAAGTGAAAATTATCAAGTAGTTTTTGGTGTTTAAGTCGAAGCTTGATATACTGTGTGGTGAAGCTTTTGTCTAGTAAATCTCCAACCCGTAAAGCGTTTCTACCGGTTTTATCCATATAGGCCGGGCCAATACCTTTTAAAGTAGAGCCGATTTTGCTTTCACCTTTGGAAAGCTCGGAAGCTTTATCGAGCGCCCGATGGGTAGGAACGATAATATTGGTTTTATCGGAGATAAAAAGATTCTTGCTAACATCGATACCATGGGCAGCAACCGCTTCGCATTCTTTTTTTAACGTAACGGGGTCGAGTACAACGCCATTACCGATAATATTCACTTTGTTTTGGTGGAAAATGCCCGAGGGTATTTGGTGTAATACCATTTTCTTACCCTCTATATACAATGTATGTCCGGCATTGGGGCCACCCTGAAATCGGGCTACAATATCATAATGAGGGGCAAAATAGTCAACTATTTTACCTTTTCCTTCATCTCCCCATTGTAATCCAAGAATTACGTCAACCATATACTTACTTAAGGCGCAAATGTAAGGGTAAGGAATTAATTTTCAGTGTCAAATCTGTCCACCGTTTGTATACCATCCAAAGATTTTAGTCGGGTTACCAATTCTTCGAGTTCTTCCTTATCATGCACAAACACTTTTATGGTTCCTTCGAATAGGCCTTCTCGGGAATCAATGCTTAAACCGGAGATATTGATTTTTAAATCGCCACTGATCACGTTGGTGATTTTGTTAATTACGCCTACATCATCTAGTCCGATTATTTTCAATCCGGTTAAAAAAGATATTTCTTTGTTTTTAGCCCATTTT
>JAIEQT010000618.1 GCA_019747455.1 Chitinophagaceae bacterium
GAAATCATTTTATTACAAATACAAGGGGACAAAGTAAATGTAGCCTGGAGCCTAAATGTGCCTGGCGCCATCTATAGAACTCCCATCGTTGTTGGTGAACATGCATTTGTTGTTACAAAACAAGGTTTGCTCGTTGCCATTTCCATTAAATTTGATGGGAATGGTCATCCAATTCCTGGAACCATCGCATGGCAAAAGCACCTTGGACTCACTGTATTTTCAAAACTTTTAACCACAGGTAGAATAGTTATCGTTGCTGCGATCAGTGGTATACAATCATATGACTGCTTTTTTTCATCTGAAAACAATGCTGGAACATTTGGTGATAAGTATGGCAAGAAGAGGATGATAAATACAGGCTTTGTTATTTTCATATCAGGTAGCTTGTTGTGCTTTTTTGCTCCTGGATACAATTCGTTGATATCTGGGAGAATTTTACAGGGTATAGGTATATCGGCATCCCTCGTTTTGGCGCCTATTATGATTCTTGATCTCTACGAAAAAGAAAAGCAACAAAAAATGATGAGTATGCTTAATGGTTTCGTTACGTTAGCCATTTGCCTAGCACCAATTATAGGCAGTTATGCAACACTACTATTCAACTGGCGTGCTAATTTTCTACTACTAACCCTACTAGGATTAGTAGCATTCGGCATGTTTCATATCTTTATTACAAGCGATAAAAATATCAACTCTAACGCTAAGCTTTCAATTCGAGACTATACCATCGTTTTTAAATCCAAAGAAGCAGTCCTGTACATCTTTGGCCTTGCTATTTGTATTGGGGCCTATTATACATTCGTTGGTATGTCTTCAATCATCTACATAGATTCATTCGGAGTTAGCTTGAAAAACTTCGGTGTTTATCAAGGCCTATTAACATTTACTTTTGGAATAGTGAGCATCTTTAGTGGAAGTATCATACATAAAATAGGCAAAAAAACATCCTTTATGATTAGTTTGGGATTAATGGTTGTCTTTCTTCTACTTTGCCTATTCGCTATTGTATTCAATATTCAAAATCCCAATTATATCACAGCTATTATTTTGGTGTTATCCGTTGGAGTTGTTATCCCGTGTAATGTGATGTATGTCTTGGGCTTAGATTCAATTGCTGGAGCTAGCGGGAAAATATCTGGCTTACTTACTACGGGCAAATGGTTATTTACTATTGTTGGTATTCAAACTGCTTCCTACTTTTACACCCACGATTTTAGGTCAACTGGTCTTTTAATATTCGTGATGGAATTTGCTACATTGGTTATCTTACTAGTGCTCCTCAATAGAAATAAGAAATTTCATCAAGAAGTTTATTACGATACCATTGGTGAATAAATTGCTCAATCATGTTGATGTGTATAGTGAATTAAATTTGTCATACGCATCAACATGATCAACTAAACCTATTAATTCAAATTTTAAAAAAAACCACATGCCAACATTTGATATCGTAAGTAAAATTGATAGTCAAACACTCGATAATGCAATTAACAATGCAAAAAAAGAAATATTGAATCGATTCGATTTTAATGATTCAAAAAGTACTGTTGAGCTCGATAAAAAAACAAATGAAGTAACAATCGTTACCGAAAATGAAATGCGTTTAA
>JAIEQT010000294.1 GCA_019747455.1 Chitinophagaceae bacterium
TGTACTCACTGCTGGCTTTTTGCAATGTTTTTTTTGCATTTACATTTTCTTTTGCCAGTTCCTGTTGCCGTTCTAACTCTTCTTTCAGGTAAACCAACTGGCTCTTATAATCCAGGTAATCCTGCTGAAGCTGGATAAATTCAGGGTTTTCGAGTACAGCTATTACTTCGCCTTTTATTACAGGTTTACCTTGCAGCAAATCGGTACTTTTTAATGTGCCTCCATAGGGAGAAGAAACCGTTAATAACTGCTGCGGAGGAACATCCAGTAATCCTGATGCCCTGATAACACTGCTTAGGTTTTTTTCTTCTACAGCGCCATACTGTATGTTGACTGTTTTAAACTGGTCTTCCGACAGGTCCACCATATCTGCTTCTTCGGTTTTTGTTTCTTCTGCCGGGGCAGTTTCAGCACTTCCCTTGGAAGAGCAGGATGAAAGCCACACAATGGCAGCAGTGAGTATAATAAGTGAACTTAAAAATTTCTGTTTCATAATATTATTGTTTAGCCCGTTCTTATTAATTGATGCCGCCGATAAATTCGATAGCAATGACGGTTTGATTGTATTGGTTTAAAAGTTTGGTGTATTCCTGTTTTACAACAACAGCGTTGTTGAGTGATTGCGTCAATTCATAATAACCGATTTCTCCGGCAGTAAAAGCTTTTTGTGCCTGGGTGATGATGAGATTGGCCTGCGGTAAAGCTGTATTGCGGTAATAGTTTATTTGAACTCTTTGCTTTTGCAATTCGCCAAACAACCTTGTCAATTCAGCCTGTAGAGTGTATTGATAATTCGTAAGTTCCGCTTCACGGCGTACCCGGTTTACTTCTGCCGCTTTTACTTTTTCTTTTTGCGCCCTGGCAAATATGGGAATGCTGATGCCCAAATTAACGCCCTGGAAACGGCGGCCAACGCCATAGTATTTATCAGCACCGTTTACGGTTTGATAACCCACCAGCGACTGATTGAAATAACCTACTGAGAAATTAGGTTTTAATCTTGACTGCTCAACAACTTTCTCTCTGTTTGCAATATCAATCTGCTGCTGAATAAATGCAAGTGTAGGATTGGCAGCAATGGCAGCAGTATCGAAATTTACCAGTATCTGTTTTTCAACAAGTGAAGTGTCGGTAATAGCCGTAACAGAAGAATCTGCAGTAAACACTTTCAGCCGGTTTAATTCAATACGGTAATCTTCTTCTGCATTTCTCAATTGCGCCTTTATCTCATTCACCTTGCTTTCTGCATTATAATTTTCCAACGCATTTGTTTCTCCTGTTTTATATCGTAAAGCAGATGCCTTCAATACATTTTCGTAAATGGCCAGCAGTTCTTTCAGCAACCTTATTTCCTCAATCCAAAAACTTAACTGGTAGTAAGATGTTTTAGTATTCGCTGCCAGTTCAGTTTGATAAATTTTCAATTGCAGCTCACTGCTTTTGATATTCGATTCAGATAGCTTTATGAGACTTTTAAAATAAGCCGGATTTGGTATGCTCTGGTTAATACTGAAATTATTATCATAAGCAATGCGGCTGTTGTACTGCCCAAATGTGAGACCGACATTTGTTTTACCATAGTCCTTGATGGTTTTTTTTAATTGTTGCTG
>JAIEQT010000243.1 GCA_019747455.1 Chitinophagaceae bacterium
GCAGGCCATGGCATCGGCCGCCTATGTGAAGGATCCTGAGCCATCCGATCCGGATCTCAAAAAAGTTTATCGTTATGCAGACTATATAACCATTAACATTTCTTCTCCCAATACACCACAGCTACGCCAACTTCAACAAGGTGAATACTTGAATCGACTTTTATTAGCCGTTTCAGACATTCGCTCTATTCTAGAAAAAGAACAAGGCGTATATAAACCGATACTATTAAAAATTTCTCCCGATGAAACACCTGAAACTTTAGCGGCTATAGCTGATGCTGTACTGCGACATAAGATGGATGGCATTATTGCAACTAATACCACTGTAGACAAATCAAAAGTTACTCCATTATTGCATTCTAATGAGTCAGGTGGACTCAGTGGCGCCCCACTTCTTCAAGACTCTAACCATACCCTACAAGCTTTGCATAACTTGCTGGGTGATAAAAGCACCCTGATTGGGGTTGGTGGAATTATGAAAGCAGCAGATGTAAAAACAAAATTTCTGGCCGGCGCGCAGTTAATACAAATTTATACTGGATTTATCTATAATGGACCATTTTGGCTAAGACGCCTTATAAAAGCTATCTAGCTTCCAAACATCCTAATACAACAGTTTACTTTTATATACTTGGACACTCATAAAATTTTTAAATCGGCAAACGCGCAGTATAAAAATTAAATATTGGGTGTCTATGATAAATCATAATTTATCATAGCTTACTAAGTTAGGTTTCAATAGCTGATATAGAATTAAATTCATCGTGTAAAATAAATAAAAAGGTATTTTACCACATAAAATATCCATACAATGATAAAAAAGCGATTACTAGGCGAGCGGAAAAAGCTCTAAACTAAAAGTCGAATTAAAAATTGTAACCGTAGCAAAAATGAAGGCTTATGTGGTCGTTAGGTACTGCGTATTGGCCAGAGTTTGACCTTTAATCCACCGAAACCCTATTTTACTTGCCCAGGCTTTTATATGAGCCACAGCACCACCAATACTAGGATAATGCTGCGGGTAATGATTCACCATCGTTATCCAGTGTTGAGGTGACAGACCTTGTTGAGCAATAATAGTCGGAACAGTTGTAGCGATAAATCCGGATTTATCGGTTCGAATTTGCCGACCACTCCAATCGATGAGAGCAAAATAGTCATCACGAGAAAACGGGAGGCTTGGTTTTTTTTTAACCGGTTGAAATTTCTTCTCTTCTGAAGTTTTTTGAAAAGCCAGTAACGACAACGAAGCTTCTTTTTCTTGTCGATAGGCTACTAACCTTTCTTGTATAGAAGTATTTTGTGAATCCTCCATGCAAGATGCCATTTTTGCTCGAATAGGATTTAAATCCACATAAGCCATACAAGCAAGTAGTGCACCTTCATCTACCAGTGCTTGACTTCGAAAACGTCCTTCCCAAAAACGTCCTTTCACATCATCTTCACGATTGGCTAAACGAGCAATATACTCATTCATAAAACGCATAAACCAGCTAATATTGCACAAATTAACGCGCCATTGGCTGATTTCTTGGGGTGAAGCCTGCTTTTCTTTGGAAGTACCCAACGCCATTTTCCAACGACTTATCACCTCCTCTTCTGTCCAGGAA
>JAIEQT010000631.1 GCA_019747455.1 Chitinophagaceae bacterium
CGATGGGTTTATCTCAATAAAAAAAGTACCTGCTATTTGAGGTATAAATCCCATTTTTAAACGATACTTACTGTTGAAATAAACGGAGGAAATATATGAAATCGAATTCGTACCTGGTATTAAACTATAACTTCCTTCAATAAACAAATATTCACAATCTAATTTATCTGACCGAACCCAGGGCCCACCGGAATTTATTCGATACACCCTAATTGGCATTGTGGTGTTTACATTTGATACCGTTTTCAATTTCCCTGTGGGAGCTGTAAAAGTGTTGCTTGCATTATAGCTAAACCAGATGGTATCATTAACCTTTATTTCTGAAGTGTCTGGCGTTACAACAAAATTTATTTGGCTGGTAAACGTATCCAATGGAGAAGCCTCATTTGGTTCTTCCCACCAGCAAGATGAAAAAAGTAACCCAATACAAATTAAAAAAGTATTATAATACTTCATGTTTAAAAGTTACAGTAGCTAAATAAGCTATTTACATTATTTGCATTGCCACCCCAATAATTTAACAATTTATTTTAAACTAAGGAAGACTTTTATCTAAGAACTGCAAAATAAACTTCTCATTTATTGTGCAGCAAATGCATATGTTTTAATATTTGTTGCGGGTGAGCTAAGCCATTCTTGCATACCCGGAATTGTATCAATCAAATGATGATTTCTATTTATACCCCCAAAGTCTGAATAAACAAAAGTGTTCAATTTACTTGAATGAAAATACCCGTCACGCGTAACCTCAATCCAATAGGTATTTAGCTTTAATGGGATAATGCCCATCTTAAAAACGTAAACTCCACCTGATAAAATTGGATTCGCGCCTTTTATTCCGCTGCCATACTTATTTTTACTGAAAAAACCTGTTACAGGAAATGTGTAACAATCCTGCAAAGTAGGCAAGCTCCAAACCGAACCTGCTATGGAAACATCGTATTTTTTCATGGTAAATGGCAAGTCAATATTTCCATCAAAAATGAATTGTGAGTCGCCATTATTTAATAAAAATCGGGTTGGAATTTCAATGGACAAATAAACAGTATCCCCAATGTTCAGAATATCAGTATCAGGTTCAATCACAATTTGTGTATAAACAGGGGGGGCATCCAAACTTATGCGTTCAGGATCACAAGCGCTTGACAAAAACAAGCATTGGATGATACATGCAGTAAATAATATTTTAGAACCCATATGACTCAAATAAATCATCTAATTGACCTTGATTCCCACCCCAGAGGTTCTGAATTCTAACCCTAAAGTCAGGTATATTATCGGTTTGTGAGTTTAAACATTGGAACATTTGAGCAGTAGTGTAATCATCCACATTGTCATAAATTGATTCATTATTACCAGCACCAGGTTCTTCATCAGTTAAATCATAAAAAAGACCTTTCGGTATATATTGGTTAAAATAGGTTTCCCCATTTTCCAAATGGGTAAGGTAGGTGCCATTTACATACCCCCCCTTGTAATAAGTATCTGCAAAATTAAACCCAGAGTACCTCATATTCGCGTACAACTGACCCACATATTCAGCCCAGCCTTCAGTTAAGCATAAAAATGCGGCATCAGCATCATTTGCTGGATCTCCTCCATATCCCGAAC
>JAIEQT010000201.1 GCA_019747455.1 Chitinophagaceae bacterium
CACTTCATTTTATACAAGAATATTTTGGAACTTATTTTGATAAAAATGAAAGAGTGCCGGATGTATTAATATCTTTCTACAAAAAAGAAATTAATACCTTGTCAGAATCCCTGCGGATTAGATTGAGTTCATCAGGTTTAATGGAACAATTACTAACAGAAACACTGCATAATCATTTCATAAGTTCGTTTGAAAACCACAATCTTCCGGTTACTTACCGGTTGCATTTTTATGAAAAGGAATTGCTACGGGAACTTTCAAATGAAGTGAATCCTGCAACTGACAGTATCAGAAAGCTATTGTACTACCACAACTTTAACTCTTCGATGTTTGTTATATATGAGTTTGATAGGTTGGTTAATCTGTTGTCAGCAATAACGACAAAATCAGAAAAAATATTAATGCTTCGCTCTGAATTAAAAACTATAAATCAATTACCCGTAAGGGTGAATTATTACTTCGATGAAAATATGCCTTCTTTGAAAGAACAGGTAAGTACTTGGATAACAGAAGAAATAAAATACTGTGAGGCTGGCCATTTTACACAAGTAGCAAATTCAACCGGAACTGAGCCTGAAAACAAAATCAATACAACATTGTCTGTTGCTAAATTAGGCTTGCTCATCCGGCTTTTAGTTGTTGACAAAATAATCATCAATCGTACAGTTGCCCCAATGCTGCGTACTGTCGCCAAAACTTTTACCACTTTACAACGGGAAGAAATCTCATTCGGCAGTTTGGAAACAAAATATCATGCGCCAGATAAAGCAACAATTGATGTGATGAAGGATATGCTCCATAAATGGATTCATATTTTGAGCAAATTGTAAAACACCACATGGCCTGGCACATCAAAAACTCAAATCAATATTTCAATAGCTTCACAAGATTATTCTTATCAAGATACTTCCACAGTTCCTGATAATAGTGGTATGTAAAACCATCTAACTTCAACAGTTGACTTACCGGCCAGTTAAGCAGTTGTTCCATATCATTAAAGCAAAGACGGCGGCACAGGTCTTTAAATCCCGGAGTTAGGGGATGATTTGTTAATGGACTCTTTATAAATACTTCGACTTTCATTACTAAAAGCTTTAAGAAATTGTAAAGTGCGGTCTTATTAGGCCGCAATTATTATGCCTGATTAGGTCATCTTGCCAATTCATTGTTTAACATGATTCGGCAAAGCGACAAAGGCAATCTAAAAAAGCTGGGTGCAAATATTAAAAGGCTCCGGGAGACGAAGAATCTAAGTCTCCGGGAACTGTCGTATGCCTGTGATATTGATAACAGCAAAATTGCAAAAATAGAAAAGGGTCAAATCAATATAACCTTCACTACGATTTTACAATTAGCAAAGGCATTAGAAATCTCTCCATCGGAATTACTCATGGCCGATTACGATTAGTTCTGCAGTCGTACTTCTTCCATTAGGGTAGTCCTACTGAACCTATCTCCATTTTGCATTTTTTGGAAGTGTTTTTGTATTCCTGTTAAAGGTACAAATTCGTCACTAAAGATTAATGGGGTTATGTTAAAATCAATATCATGGAGTCAATACTTCTCCACTCTGTTGTTATCAATAATTGTTTATTACACCTATGTAGCCTACAA
>JAIEQT010000335.1 GCA_019747455.1 Chitinophagaceae bacterium
AAAGATAAAGGGCAGTGAAGTCGGATTCAGTTGGGCAAAAATTGATAAAATCCTGAACCTCAAAGAACAACTGGAAGCAAATGTTGCTAAGCATAAAGAATATGAAAGTGGATTGCAACTACCGGAAGAAAGAACAATAATTACTGCTACTCAAAGATTGCTATACCAAACCAAGATGGCACAAATTGAAAATTCCCCTTTTATTTCTTCAATGGAAGGAATATGCAAAGTTTTGGATGAACTCCTAAAACCGGACTATACTTCCAGTTCCGTAGCGTATGAGTTCACATACGAAGGATATAAAAGAAGACAGAAAAAATTAACCAAACGGCGCGGACTTAGCCATTAACAATAAAAAAACAAGAATTATGGAAATCAACAACAAAGTAGAAAAAGACACTTTAGAATTAGTACTGGAAGAATTTACGGAAGAACAGAAACTGCATACCAAATCTGTAGGTGACCTGGTTACTGCTATTAATAGCCTGACCAATAGGGTTAGCCAATTTGAAGAAAAGCTGGAAACTCCGAAGACTGTAGCAGTTAATATCGATACCAAACCGATTCAGGAAATTGTAAAGAAAGGTATTACTGCTATAACGCTGGTAGTGGATGCCCAACCTAAAAGTATTATACACAAAAGGCAGATTTTGCTATTTCCTGAACAGGATGCCAAACTATTTTATAAGATAGTATTTGGACGCTGGATTTTTTGGCTGGTTATAGGCTTGTTTATTAAATGCCTGCTTCAATTTGGCTTTCATTGGAGTGATAACCAGAAGGAAATTAAGTTTCAACAGTTAGAAAACGACCGAATAAGCAAGGCGTGGAATTATCTGTATTATCAGCAGGGAAAAAAGGTACGGCAACTGATGGATAGCGCCTACAGCCATTCAGAATAAAATACCCTGTTATCCCTCGCTTTTTATATTTTTACCCAATTAATTTGAAGATATATGACTGTTAGTAAATCTTTAATAGTAGATATTAAAGAAATAATACATAAGTCCAGAGATAAAGCGATCCGGCTGGTAGATCATGAACGAACCCTAATGTATTGGCGTATTGGCCAACGCATTTTTGAAGAAGAACAGGGAGGCAAGGATCGGGCAGAGTATGGTAATTATCTCACTAAATTCATTGCAGAAGAGCTAGAGCCGGAATATGGAAGCAGTTTTTCCAAAAGGCAGGTAGAGCTTTTTCGCCAGTTTTACCGGACATTTCCAATTGCGAACGCAGTGCGTTCGCAATTAGGCTGGACACATTACAAAATGCTCATACGCCTTGACAGTGAAGACAAACGAGAATTTTATATTGCCGAAGCCATCAAAAATAACTGGACTACCCGTCAGTTAGAACGCCAAATTCATAGCAGCCTTTGGGAACGACTATTAATAAGCAATAATAGCGAAAACGTACTGGCTGTCGCTCGAGAGGAAAAACACCCATCAGATGCAAAAGAAATCATCAAAGACCCTATGTATCTTGAATTTTTAGGACTACATCGGGAAGCCTCTTACTATGAAAAAGACTTGGAACAAGCTATTATTACCCACCTACATGATTTTCTATTAGAATTGGGTAATGGGTTTGCATTTGTGGCAAGACAAAAGCGATTA
>JAIEQT010000406.1 GCA_019747455.1 Chitinophagaceae bacterium
GTTTTATACATCCCCAACCGGGTTTGACAGAAAGGTGAAAAATGCACACAACGATTTAAACAAAGCGCATGACCCTTATTTATCTCTTATCTATCGAAACGGGAATTTATACAGTTCCGCTTTTTATGACGGCAAAAAAATGTTAGGTGTGTCGTATGAATTTCATAAATAACCTTTTTTTACTCAATACACTGAGTGTTTACGTATCACGGAAACTTATCTCCGTGCATTACATTATTTATGGACACGAACCTACAGTTGTGTTACAGTTGTGCAGCCGGTTGTTGGTGAATCTCAAACAATGGTAAAACAAATATAAAAAGGGTCACCGCCGTTTTAAGTTTTTACCGGCAAGGTGGTTTTTGGACAGCGCACCCGCTAACGCAAAATAGGACCAACAAATACTGGGAAACATCCCTTTGGATGCAGGTGCAGTGGTATCTTTACCAGAAGTTATAAAGACTGTAAAACAGGATAAGAAATGCCAAGAATACTGCTACTATTCGGATGGATCTGTTTATGCTATGCATGCCACGATACCTCCGATCATGATATTCAAGGTCCTGAACCTGATACAACCGGCAATGCTGCACGTAATAGACCCAAAGACACATCCATACATAACGGCACTATTACCGGCATAACCGATCAGTTGACACATGACCTGCAGGCAGTCAAAGACACCACAGATAACGATCAGGCTTTTGTAAAACTGATGGGCCTTCACAGAAAAGCCGTGCTTGAAATTTCTCAAATTGAAACGTCCGAAGGAGGCCGGAGCGATGTGTTTGCTTTTACCGAAAATCTTATCTCCCGAAGCCATAAAATCCTGGCCCGTTTAAATGAAGTTCCGGTGAAAGATACCGGGATTAAAAAACCGCATACATTGCGTTATAAGATTCCTATTACTGAGGATAGGTTTGAGAAAATGTTTCATACCGGTGCTTCGCTCGACAATGACTTTCTCGATATGCTTATAACAATTGAGAAAAGTGAAATCATCCTTGCCAATTCGTATCTTAAAGAAGGCAGCCATCCCTCTTTACGCCAGATAGCAAAGACGATCATTACGGACAATCAAAAAGAAATCGGGAAACTGGCTTCCATTAAAATTGATTAAACAACCACCATGCTCCAACTTCTGACAAATACCGTTTTAATAGCCCTGCTTCAGACATTGATCCCCAATCACTGGCTACCGCTGGTGGTACTCAGCAGGTCTGAAAAATGGGGAAAATCAAAGCTGGAACTGATCACCAGTATAGCTGCCTGCGCACATGTTATGGGTACGGTTTTGCTGGGTATTCCATTCGCTATGGCGGGAACAATACTTGAACACGAATATGAAAATTACATCCATCTTTCAGCGCCTGTTTTGCTGGTACTTTTTGGCCTGGGGTATTATATTGTAAACCGCGTATATCGGAACTGGGAGGAATACGATGAGTCTGATAACAAAGCCGGCACCAGATGGATCATTATTTTTTCGGTGATGATGCTTCTCTCACCCTGCCTGGAAATGCACAGCCTGTTTGTAGCTGCCGCTAATTATGGCCTTAACAATGTTTTATTACTGGCATTGTTCTACGCTTTTGTAAGTATTGGTGGAATTATGTTAGTAACGATA
>JAIEQT010000513.1 GCA_019747455.1 Chitinophagaceae bacterium
CCGCAGCTCATCGTTATTTTCGGGTTGATCGGCTTATTTTTCATGTTGCTCACATTTAATTTTGTCAACACTTTTATCTTCTTCAACTTATTTTTTAGCGGCACTTTTTTATTCGCTATTTTATTCAAATTGTATTTAGCATTAAAAGGATCTCGCTACGAACTTCATGAAACAATTACAAAAGAAGAAGTAAAGGAAGTTGACAATGATTCTTTGCCTGTTTATACTATTTTACTTCCGGTTTATAAAGAAGATAAACTGATTCGTAAACTCATTTGGAACTTAAGAAGTCTGGATTATCCGCGTGGTAAACTGGATGTAAAGCTTTTGATTGAAGAGGATGATGATAAAACCCTGAATGCAGTACGAAACCTCGATTTCCCGGCTAACTTCGAAACTATTGTAGTGCCTTTCCACATGCCAAAAACTAAACCAAAGGCTTGTAATTATGGTTTGTTTTTTTGTAAAGGGAAATACCTTACCATTTACGACGCAGAAGACGTACCTGATTCTGATCAGTTAAAAAAGGTGGTTGCGCTATTCAGAAAATTACCTAAGGATTATATCGTATTACAAGGAGCGCTTAATTATTTTAATAAGAATGAAAACCTATTGACCAGGATGTTTACACTAGAGTATTCTTACTGGTTTGATTATATGTTACCGGGCCTACAATCGTTAGACGTTCCCATTCCCCTAGGTGGTACCTCCAATCATTTTAAATTGGATAAGCTTATTGAGTTAGGTGGTTGGGATCCTTTTAATGTAACGGAAGATGCCGATTTAGGTGTTCGTGTGTTTGAAAAGAAATATCGAGTAGGGGTTGTTAATAGCACTACGCTCGAAGAAGCCAATAATGAACCTTTTAATTGGATTCGCCAGCGCTCCAGATGGATCAAAGGGTATATGCAAACCACATTGGTGCATATGCGTAACCCTGTTCGGTTGATAGGAAAGATAGGATGGAGGGGTTTCTTCGGGTTTAATTTCTTTGTAGGCGGAACACCGATCACATTCCTGTTATACCCTGTATTACTTTCTTTTTTTGTAGTATACTTGATATTCGATTTACAAGCCGTTCGGGTTATTTTCCCCGATTGGGTACTATATATTTCTATATTCAACTTTGTTGCCGGTAATACCCTCATGGTATATATAAACATGTTAGCGGTATTTAAGAGAAGATATTATGAGTTGATTTTATTCGCTGCCCTCAATCCCATATACTGGTTAATGCATTCCATAGCAGCCTATAAAGGATTGTGGCAATTGATATATAAACCATTTTATTGGGAGAAAACGAATCATGGATTAACTAAAGTATCACATTCATCTGCTGCTGCTGCTAATGCAACCTAATAAATGAAGTCTAAAAGTCAACATATAAGAATAGCCTCATTACTACTGGTAGTATATTATTTAGTAGTTGCTTGGTTATTATTTAGAAGCGGCTTTGAGCATACGGAAAGATTGTTTTACGCTGAGAAGCTAAAACTACTTTTCGAGTTTAAAGAAAATACCCTATTAACGCTGGGTACTACGTATCCTACAACCGTTTTTTTAGCATCTATTGTATTTGCGCCGTTTGGATATTTGTTTGCCCCAGTTGTTGCCTCTATCATCATGATGACG
>JAIEQT010000259.1 GCA_019747455.1 Chitinophagaceae bacterium
ATAGTACCGGCAATCAATAAACCTATTGCATAAGAAATCTTAAAAGCAATTTCTACATTGGCATAATCACCATCATCCCAATGCATTTCAGCGGTAAGGGTAGATTTCAGCAAACTAATAACTGCTCTATCCAAATAATTGATAGTAGTAGCAAAAAAAACAAGGGCACATATTCGCCACCTGTAAGTACCTATAGTTGTTTGCATTATATACCTATTTAAGTGACTGAAGTAACGAAGCTGTTTGCCGAGTTAACTCATCAAATTTCTTATTCACAATAATATCTGTTGTAATAAACTTACTTCCTAAACCCACACCCACTACGCCTGCTTTTACCCATGATTCAACGCCTTGCTTATTAGCTTCTACCCCTCCTGTAACAATAAAATCTAATGTAGAGAAAAGCGGCTTTATAGCTTCTACAAAAGAAGGGCCTAATACACTACCGGGAAAAAGTTTGATCAGATTACATCCGGCTGTAGCTGCTACATGTATTTCAGTTGGCGTCATACAACCGGGCAACCATGGAATTTTATGTAAATAAGCAGTATCTGCAACAGTAGCATCAAAAACCGGACTAACTAAAAAATCTGCACCGGCATCTATAAAAGCACCTGCTTGCTCCGCATTTGTGATAGTACCAACACCTAACAATAATCCACTATAAGCAGCGCGTTTTGCGACAAGTGTTTTAAAATTAGGAAGTGCATTTTTACCCCTATTCGTAAACTCAATAGCCCTGATTCCCCCTGCGTATAAAGCTTCTGCAATAGCTACGCAGATAGCTTCGTCGTCGTGATAAAATAAGGGCAGTATAATCTGCGCTTTTATCGCTGTGTTTATCTGTTGGTAATGATCCATATTATATTCTGGCTTCAATTTGTTGAATAGATTGTTGTGTATGATCTCCCTTTTCCCCTAGTTTACCATAAGCAGCAGATGCCGCTACTGATATGAGTGAGGCGGATTGATATTTTTTAGTAGCATTACCATATAATAAAGCACTCATAAAACAATCACCACTGCCAACAGGGTCAACCACTTTATTTGCAACAAAAGATTTTGAAATTACCATATCAACTTTATCATGCAGTGTTGCAAAATAGCTTATCGTACCATCATTAGTAAAGCGAAAAGTATTCGCTACTTGTTGACAGTTTGGATATAGCTTGAATATCTCCATTGCAGTAAAGTTGGCTAAGGCGGCATAATGTTCCTTAGTAGATTCACGATGTGGATCTGTATCAATGGCAACACCTAATAATTCATGTGCACTCCAAATGTTACCCATAATAATATGGCAATATGAAACTAGATCAGGCATGATCTCAACTGGTTTTTTACCATATTGCCACAACTTGGATCGATAATTCAAATCTATAGATATCACCAACCCCATAGCAGTAGCTACTTCTAAAGCTTCTTTACAAATAATGGCTATACTTTGATTCAATGCCGGACTAATGGCGCTAAAATGAAAATGCGTACAATCTTTGAATATGTCTCTCCAATTAATGATTCCCGGTTCTAAAGTAGCAAAGGAAGAATAATCTCTATCATAAATAAAACCCGTATTTTTAATATATTTTAATTTATGGAGATATTACAACCCTATTAAATTTAATGAAAATT
>JAIEQT010000609.1 GCA_019747455.1 Chitinophagaceae bacterium
ATGTGGAGGCATGAACAAATTTATTATTTTGAAGATATACCCCTACATGGGTAATGGCTTTTCCTCCCGCACTAAAAAAAACAAGATCTCCTTCCTGTAAATCTTCGTACTCAACCCTTTTAGCCATATTATATTGTTCTTGTGAGGTTCGTGGTAATGATTGCGCATAAATTTCGCGTAAAATAACTTGTGTAAAGGCAGAGCAATCAATACAATTTTCAGTACTTCCGCCCATACAATATTTAGTGCCCCACCATTTATCAATGAGTTCCAATAAAGGAATGTTCGTTAAATCTTCTACCGGCACATCCATAATCACCGCATATTTTAATTGTAAAATACTGGCTCGCTCTATATTATTACCAGTAGTTCGGTTCGTACTGCTCGGTTTTTTGGCAGTAGTTATACTCGTAGTTTTATGCTTGCTAATAACTTTTGCGCCTGGGGTAACTTCAATGCCATCTATAAATTTTCGATCACCCTTTTTTTTAGGCGTATTAGTTGCCGTTGTTTTATCGCTATTGGTAACTTTACGAATAGATCGGCAGGAGAAAACAATCGTAGAAAGGAGTAAGGTATAAGCAATAAGGTTTAAACGCATAACGCAATTTAGCAGTAAGGTTCCGCTGTTACCTGTATTGTGGATAAAAACAAGGCGATTAGCCCATTTTTCAATTTTTTCTCCCTGTTAAAACTACGATATTCGCAGGTGCTATGTGTAGTTTTTCTCATTTGCATGTTCATACCCAGTATTCCCTTTTAGATGGCGCCGCTGCTATAGACGATCTATACAAAAAAGCTGCCGCCGATAATATGCCTGCGTTGGCCATTACCGACCATGGTAATATGTTCGGCGCATTCGAGTTTGTTAGTCAGGCTTGGAAAAACACCAAAGTTATTGGGAAGGATGCCGATGGAAAAGATATCTTGGCACCAACTGTAAAACCGATAGTAGGATGCGAGTTTTATGTAGTACGTGATAGGCATGCCAAAGCATTCACCAAAGAAGTGAAAGACGAGCGATTCCATCAGGTATTATTAGCAAAAAATAAAATCGGGTATCAAAATCTGGTAAAACTTACATCACTTGGGTATATAGAGGGTATGTACAGCAAGTATCCTCGTATTGATAAAGAGTTGATTACGAAATATCATGAAGGATTGATTGCCACCACTTGTTGCATTGGTGCCTATGTACCGCAAACTATTTTACATCATAGCGAAGAAAAAGCAGAGCAAGAATTTAAGTGGTGGCTTGATCTATTTGGGGATGATTATTATATCGAGATACAGCGTCATCAAATTAAGGAGCAAGAGCTCATTAATAATACCCTGCTTAGATTTTCAAAGAAATATAATGTGCCGGTAATTGCAACGAACGATAGCCATTATGTAGATAAGGACGATGCCAATGCACATGATATTTTATTATGTATTAATACAGGAGAAAAACAAAGTACGCCCGGATTCGATGATTTTGTGAATGATGATGTACAAATAAAAAACAGGCGGTTTAAATTCCCGAACGACCAGTTTTATTTTAAAACTACTGAAGAGATGAAAGATCTCTTCGCAGATATCCCTGAATCTTTAGATAATACGAATGCTATTGTTGATAAAGTTGAAATACTGA
>JAIEQT010000413.1 GCA_019747455.1 Chitinophagaceae bacterium
TCAAAAGAATTTAACCTGCGTATTACAAAAGAATTCTTTTCGCGTTTGCTTTATCTCCCCAAATCGTTTTTTGATACACGTAAAATTGGAGATCTCACTGCACGACTACATGATACCAACCGCATACAGCGTGTGTTAAGCCAGATAGTAGGTAATACTTTATTGGATGCTATTGTGGTTTTAGTTACACTTATATTTGTGTTTTCCTATTCAGTTTTCAGTGGCTTTATAACACTGGCTGCCATACCGATTTTCTTTTTGCTTATTTACAGAAACAACAAAAAAATAAGTGAAGCCCAACGATCTACTATGGCAGGTTATGCAATGGCAGAAAGTAATTATATTTCTACATTACAGGGTATGGAAGCGATTAAAAACCACAGCAAAGAGCCCTTGTTTTCTAAGGGTAATCATACAGTTTATAATAATTATCAGTCATCCATCTTTCAGTTAGGAAAAATACAAATGCGGCTATCTTTTGTTGCCAATGTATTTGCCAGTTCCCTTTTTTGTAGTTTGTTATTATTTCTCAGCAACAGCGTATTGCACAATCAATTAAAGGTTGGAGAATTAATGGCTATCATTGGAATGGTGGGTTCTTTACTTCCATCTGTTGCCAACCTTGCCTTATTAAGCATCCCCATTAATGAAGCCCGTATTGCTTTTAACCGTATGTATGAGTTTGTTGGTATTCAATATAAAGAAGCGGGAATAGAAGAATTGACCCATTTTGAACGCCTTGAAGTTAAACAGGTGTTGTTTCGTTATCCGGGTCGCAGCCCTGTGTTACAAAACATCTCTTTCTCAGTTCAAAAAGGTGAAGTCATTGCCCTGATGGGAGAAAACGGATGCGGTAAAAGTACACTGGTACAACTACTGATGCAGCATTACACAGCAGAAAGTGGAACTATTCTCGTTAATGGCAACTTTAACCTTTACAACATCGAAAAGAAGCGTTGGGGAAAGCTAGCAGCCGTAGTGCCGCAGCAGGTACATATTTTTAATGGCACGATTTTAGAAAACATAGCTTTTGATGATGCGGCTAATAATCCAGAAGCTGTTGCGGAGTTCTTGCGTAATTATGGCTTTGCTCCTTATATGGACAGCCTTCCTCAATCAGTTATGACAATTGTAGGCGAAGAAGGCATAAACTTATCGGGCGGGCAAAAACAAATGATTGCATTAGCACGGGCATTGTATCACCGACCCCAACTATTATTGTTAGATGAAGCAACTTCAGCCATGGACAGAGAAACAGAACGCTTTGTGCTCCACTTACTTCAACAACTGAAAACACAAATGGCGATTGTAATGATTACACACCGTTTGCATGTACTGAAAACATTTTGCGACCGCATATACTTGTTAGACAAAGGTTTTATACATACAGCGGGAAACCATGACACTCTTTTACTCACAAATAATTTATACAGTCGCTACTGGGCCGACATGGTAGATTAACATATAGATTTGATTTACCACAAACCAAATAATCCTGTAAAATAAAAACAAAAAAATTAATGAAACTACCCCTAAAATTCAGTAAAATTACTAAATATATATCATAAATAATGTATTAGTTTCGTTTATTCTTTAAGCTTAAAGAAAAAAATATATAAATGCAAATCATATGG
>JAIEQT010000439.1 GCA_019747455.1 Chitinophagaceae bacterium
ACATAATACAATCAATGTTTTTTTGTTGTGTAAAAAACGAATGATTTGTGTTTTATAACCCGGGTTATCTCCATTATGCATAACATATTTATTTCCTGATGAATCAGTTTTAATATCCCAGCCAAAACCATAATTAGAGATCGCTCCATTATTTAATGTGGCAGGTGTGAATGCTTCATCGAGTGTTGATTGCTTTACAAGTTGTTGCGTATACAATGCCCGATCCCATTTTAATAGATCTGCTGCTGTAGAACTTATTCTTCCCGGGCCCTTACGATTCCCTAACCATATTGTATAATTTGAAGATGGAAACGAATCGGCTCGAATAAACTGGTTTCTTTCAGCTACATACATATGGCCTAATGCAAAATTTTTGATACGAGCTTTTTCTTCAAGGCTACGTATATCCGTATCCTTCATGCCTAATTTTTGAAAAATTTCTTTTCTGCAAAACTCAATAAAATCGATTCCGGATGCTTTTTCGGCAATACTTGCCAAGAGTACATAACCAGTATTGCTATAATTATATTTTTCTCCGGGTGCAAATAAGGGCTTGGGCTTATATCGGTTTAAATAAGCTAGTATATCTGTATTGCCGGCTACTTTAGTTTTATCCCAGTAGCTATCCATGATGGCCTGATAATCTGGCAAACCACTGGTATGATTGAGTAGATGACGGATAGTGATATCTGCATAAGGAATTTCTAAATATTGACTTACCGAATCGTCTATATCTAATTTACCTCTCTCTTGTAAAATCATAATAGCCATGGCCGTAAATTGCTTACTCACCGATGCTAACTCAAAGATATCTGTACGCTTTACAGGGATGGCTTCTGCAAAATTACGATAGCCATACGCGCTATTGAAAACCACTTTTCCATTATCGGCTACAAGTACCACGCCGCTGAATTGTTCTTTATTTACAAACGAATCAACAATATTACTAATGGCTCGGTCTTGTGCATGCGTAGAAATTTTAAAAGTAAAGAGAAAAAAGATAAGTAATATTTTTTTAGGCATAACTTTTATTTCGTAAATCAACAAATCATATAGTTTATATGCTAAGCTCTCGAATGGTACTTTGCGCCTTCGCGCCTTTGCGTTTAATATTCAATCTGCAACTCGTAACCCGTAACCCGTATCCCGTAACCCGTAACCCGTAACGCGTATCCCGTAACCCGTAACGCGTATCCCGTAACTAATGCACCATCCTCAAGGCCTTCCCATTTCTACTATTATTCTGTACGCCATTTTCAACGGATAGTTGTCTGTTTACGATTACGTATTGAAATCCTTTGCTGTATTGATGTGGGGCATCATAAGTAGATAAATCTGCAACCGTATTTTCATCAAAAACTATAATATCGGCAGCAAAACCCTCCCGTAGTAACCCCCTATCTTTTAAATTGAATTTAGTGGCCGGGAGAGATGTCATTCTGCGAATGGCTTCTTCCAGAGAAATTACTTTTTCGTCTCGTACATATTTTCCTAAAACTCTTGCATTAGTGCCATAGCCACGGGGGTGTGGATTACCTTGCTTATACACACGAATACTGGCATCACTGGCAAACATATTGAAAGGATATTGCATAATGGCTTTTACATCCTTATCACTCATGCCATGAAATACCAT
>JAIEQT010000610.1 GCA_019747455.1 Chitinophagaceae bacterium
TTAGTAGGTATCTCATAGTAGTCCAAGCGCCAAATCAGTGGCAAGACTGCCGCATCTAAAATTGTAAACGAGTTGCCAAAAATATATTCGGCTTTTTTGTCGTTAACAAACACCTGAGATATATTATCCAGTACTGAACTAATATTTTTTTTCAGTTTATCTGTTTCTTTTTTATTTTTTACTGTACCATGCTTAGCTTCCAAATCACGCACATGTGAAAATAATTCATGTTCAAAATGATGCATCAACATGCGTAATCTTGATTTTTCCGCTGGTTCTATAGGCATCAGTTGTGGATGTGGAAAGCGCTCATCAATATATTCGCATATGATATTGGTATCTAGCAAAACTAGATCTTTCTTTTTATTATTTTTATCAATATCATCCACTAACACAGGAGTTTCATTATAAGGGTTGAGAACCATCAAATCCTGACGTAGATTTATATTTACATCAATAACCTTAAAATCCATATCCTTTTTATTTAGTACTATACGCGCACGGTGTGAAAATATACAGCGTGAATCAGAATATAAATGTATCATTGATATTAACCTCTAGAAATAGTATAAATTTAAATTACCTTAAGCTACTAATTATACTATTTTTTTTGTTAGATGTCAAATGGTGTGGGTGTAACCACTTGATATATAATAAAATTTTGTTGTTTTCAAAAGTTTTGGGGTTATTTGTTTAATTTAGGGCATTCTCCAAGCGATCTAACCCTTTGCCCAGCTCTTCCATGCTGGTAGCAAAAGAAATACGGATATGATTGTCCAGTCCAAATGCGCTACCAGGTACCCCGGCAACTAAAAAATTATCTAACAGGTAGTTGGTAAATGCCAAATCTGTTTTATCCTTAATTTTACCTTTATCGTATAATGAGTTAATTGCTTCAGCACATTCAAAGAATGCATAAAAAGCCCCTTCTGCTTTTAAACAGCGTAATCCATTAATCTTATTAATACGGTCTACAACATAATTACGTCTTTTGGCAAAGGCAATGCCCATTTCTTTCAGGCACTCATGACCGCCGTTTAAAGCTGCCTGGGCAGCAGCCTGTGCGATAGAGCATGGGTTAGATGTTGATTGGGACTGTATATTTTCCATTGCTTTAATAATGCTCTCATCAAAGCAGGCTGCAAAGCCTATTCTCCATCCAGTCATAGAATAAGCTTTTGATACACCATTAATCACAATGGTACGATTTTTCAGTTCAGGAGCAAGATTAATAATATTTTTAAACTTTAGTCCATCAAACATAATGTGTTCATAAATATCATCAGTGATAATTAAGATATTCGGATGTTTCGTTAATACCTCGGCCAGGGCCAATAGTTCTTGATCAGAATATACCATTCCGGTTGGATTGCTCGGGCTATTTAGAAAAAGTGCTTTGGTTTTTGGGGTGATGGCCGCACTTAGTTTTTCTGCTGTTAGCTTATACTGGTCTTTAATAGTACAGGTAACAATTACCGGAGTACCCCCGGATAATAATACCATATCAGGGTAGGATACCCAAAAAGGAGCCGGAACAATAACCTCATCGCCCTCACTTAAAATAGCCTGTAACGCATTAAAGATGGAGTGCTTGCCACCGGCTGATACGGTTACTTCATTAGCTTTATAGGTTAAGTT
>JAIEQT010000037.1 GCA_019747455.1 Chitinophagaceae bacterium
ACTTGTTCCTAAACAAACAGCTTGTTTGGCAAGTGATGCCTGCGGAATACCGCAAGCAAAACAAAAAGTTCAAATGCAGGAATTACAAACAGCAGGTCAAAGTTGCTGCACACCAGGTGGTGGTTGTTGCTAACTTCTAAAACAAACATTCAATTAAATAATCTCAAAATGAACATTGCATTATTCAGCGACATCCATGCAAATCTTCCAGCTTTACAAGCATTCTTTAAAGATGTTGACAGCCGGAACCCTGATGCCATATATTGCTTAGGCGATTTGGTGGGCTACAACATTTGGGCAAACGAAGTAGTGAACGAAATTAAAAATCGTAAAATTCCAACCATTGCAGGTAACTATGATTTTGGTATTGGGCGTATGAGCAACGAATGTGGTTGTGCTTACAAAACCGACCACGAAAAAGACAACGGAAAAATTTCTATCTCTTTCACCAACTCAATAATGAAAGACGAAGAAAGAAAATATTTGCGTACACTTCCAGCCCATATCAAAGTTGAGTTTCAATTGAATGAAGACAAATTGAATTTGCTTTTGGTTCATGGCAGCCCACGAAAAATAAACGAGTATCTTTTTGAAGACCGTGAAGAAAAAAGTATGCTTCGTATCATGGAACAGGCAGACGCAGACATTATGTGTTTCGGGCATACTCATAAACCTTACCACCGAATTTTAAATTCAGGCGTTGACGGACAAAACCATTTTCGTCATGCAGTAAATATTGGTTCAGTTGGTAAACCAAAAGACAGCAACCCACAAGGCGGCTATGTAATGCTTACCATCAATGACAACAGTTCTACATTAGACAAGGACAGCATCAAAGTAGAATTTATCCGCTTTAATTATGATGTGGAAACTGCTGCTAAAGCGGTTGAAGAAAGTCCTTTGCCAAATGAGTTTGCAGATATGTTACGAAATGGAGCATAAACCCTTTTATGAAAATGATGCTGCTCATAGCACTTGTTTCTTTCTTTATCTCCTGCAAAAAAGAAGGTACAACAAAACCATATTCATTTGTTTCGGTTAAGTTTATAGAGGATGAAGATTACATATTCATTGAAACGACAGAAGGCAGTTGGAATAATAATCAAAAAATTGCCATGCTAAATGCAACAGGTTATAAAAATGAAAGGTTCGGTTTGTACCTGACTAATCTTAGGGACACAGGTAATTATTTAAACCCATCTATAAATAATATTTCCTTTACTGACGGAGTAGATTTTATTCCTTTCAAATTGAATAGTGGCTTTATTCACATTAGCTACATTGACACACTGACAATAAGAGGAGATTTCAGGGTAACATTTAAAGATAACTTTAATGGAGCAGAAATAAGAACAATCATTGGCGGATTTGCAATTAACACCTATTAAAATTTATAAACCATGAATTTTCCTACTGATTTACTTTATTCCAAAGAGCATACATGGTTACGCATCAGCGATAACATAGGCACAATCGGCATTACAGAATTTGCCCAAAGTGAATTAGGAGAAATTGTTTATGCAGACTTGCCAAATGACGGTTACAGTTTTGAGCAGGACAAAGTGTTTGGTTCTGTTGAAGCCGTTAAAACAGTAAGCGATTTATTTATGCCAGTTTCAGGCAAAGTAATTGAGACGAA
>JAIEQT010000079.1 GCA_019747455.1 Chitinophagaceae bacterium
AATAAAACGCTTTGTTGACATCCATTCAACCATTGCTGATCCAATTCAAATCTGGCTGCAGCCCAAAGGTCAGGATAGCTGCCACCCATTTTACCCGGCACACGTTGAAGGCCTTAGCTATAAAATCAAAGAGTTTGACATTGAGATGCCGTATTACCCTACTGAATTTACTCAGGTAAATCCTTATATCAATCAAGAAATGATTAACCTGGCAATAAAGCTCCTATCACCCACAGCGACTGATACAATATTTGATTTTTTCTGCGGAATTGGTAACTTTACCCTGCCAATTGCGACACTTACCGATAGAGTAATTGGGATTGAAGGAAATGAACAATTGGTTGAACGCGCCGTTGCTAACGCAAAACATAATAAACTTGAACACAGGACAAAATATAACGCAGCTAATTTATTTAAAATCGACGATATATGGCTGAAAAACCTGGGGAAAGCAGATAAATGGCTTATTGATCCACCACGCGATGGTGCGTTTGAATTGGTTTCATCTATTGTACCAGAGATTGCACCAAATAAAATTGTCTATGTATCATGTAATCCGGCAACACTTGCCCGCGATGCAGCAGTTTTAGTTAACACACATGGTTACAAACTAAGGCATGCAGGAGTGATAAATATGTTCCCACATACCTCACATGTTGAATCTATAGCCGTCTTTGAGCTTTAATACATAATAAATTAAAGCCTTGCTATACTTTAGCATCTGCCCTAACTAACCAGTAATATCAATGATTATCACTCAATATTTATGTAAAATAAACAAGGGGGTTTCCTACTCTAAACAGATATCTATGATATAATTACCCACTTTTGGTGAAGCTGTCCACCAAGGAAGTTTACAAAAAAAATAAAAGCAATATGATTTTAATTAGACTAGTTCATAACCTACACTAGTATATATAAAATGATATTGTATTATTTTCCCGAATAGATAAAATTTTTATACTTTATACGGAATAACACAATGAAAAAAAGAACTGGAATAATTTTGCTTGGTATTTATATTAATAGTTTTGCTGCTGAAAATAGCACAGTAGGGATTAATATAGAAGGCTATAATTCCAAATACAGTAATATATACGTAAGCTCGTTTGATGTCTCATGCTCTGGACATGATGACTATAAATATACTGCCACAATACCATCACTTGATAACGCTGACGAAATAGAAATTACAGGCCCGTTTGTAGAAGACGACAGGATAGATGGGTGTACCATAGATAATGGGGAAAAAGCCTACTTCACACTAAACAATGTTGTTATAAATTTTGATTACGAAGATGAATATGGCGTTGTAGCTAGTCAGCAATGTATTATACCAACTAATATTGGCACAGACTGGGAGGGGGGAGGTCATCGAGAATTTGACAAATTACGTGGAGATGATGATGATGCAACTCACGAATGCGAAGGAAGCCCAGGGTTTAAATTTAGAGTAACTTCAGGCGGTAATATTCGTGGCACTATGTACTCTAAAGGAGTTATAACTATATCTAATTAGTAGTTATAAAACAGCGCCAAATAAACAAAGTGCCCTCACGGGCACCGCACAAAATTTAGTGAACCAAAATAGGAAACAGGCTTATAGCTTCGAATCCAGTAAGTTCGAAAATTTCTATTTCGA
>JAIEQT010000644.1 GCA_019747455.1 Chitinophagaceae bacterium
TAGAAAGCTGCATAGCTTCAAATTCAGCATCTCTTTTCCGCCAGTGTTTCTCACCATCTTCCGTTAAGAAATTTGTCCACCTGCTAAGCATATTACCGTACATGTGCTGTACAATAACGGCAATACTATTCGTATCTTTTACAGGCTCTTCGAAAAACTGTGCATCTGTAATTTGAACAAAGGTTTTATCACCCAATTCCTTATAGTATTTGAATCGTTTTATGGAATCTTTTAGGAACCCTTCTGCTAAGGTTTTCATTAATTATGAATTATTAATTCTTAATTCTACATTCTCAGAACCCCGCTACACTATCATCACCTCTTCTATCGGCAGCGGTTTCTTTTCTCTTATTAGGCAAAATACGGATGCCTTCTATTTTGCACCAACCATTTTTTCTTTCTACAAATTTGTATCCCATTTTCTCTAACTCTTTTTTTGTATCGGCATTAAAGTCTTGTTCAATGGTAACATTATCAGGTAACCATTGATGATGAAACTTAGGTTTATCTATAGCATCTCCAACACTCATATCATGATCAATAATATTTACGATGGCTTGATAAACAGAAGTGGGAATAGTAGTGCCGCCGGGTGTTCCGATAACAACATAGGGCTTATTATCTTTTAATACTAAAGTGGGCGTCATAGAGCTCAGCATTCTTTTACCGGGCTGAATGGCATTAGCTTCGCCGCCCACAGCACCATACATATTAGCTACGCCAGGCTTTACAGAAAAATCATCCATTTCATTATTCAATAAAAATCCGGCTCCCCCTACTACGGTTTTAGAACCATAAGAACCGTTTAGTGTAGTAGTAACTGAAACCATATTACCTTGTGCATCGGCCACACTTAAATGGGTTGTTTCTTCACTCTCTTTTATGTCGCCGGCTTTGATAGTGCTGCTAACACTGGCTTTATTAGGATCATAATCGCTCATTCGTTTGGCAATATAGGCATCACTGGTAAGTGTTTTAACAGGCACTTTCCAATAATCGGGATCGCCTAAATGTTCTGCTCTATCTGCATAAGCTCTACGTTCTGCTTCAATCATCAATTGTACACTTTTGGTAGTTTGAAATCCGAATTTCGAAACAGGATATTTCTCTATCATCTTCAACATTTGGGCTAATAGAATACCACCGCTGCTAGGTGGTGCGAAGCTGATGATCTCATGATTTCTATATTTGAAGTTGAGCGGCTTTCTCAATTTGGCTGTATAATTTTTTAGATCATTCATAGCAATAATACCATTTCCTCTTTGCATTTCGGCTACAATCAATTCGGCAGTTTTACCTTCATAAAATCCACGCGCCCCATTAAGTTTTATACGTTCTAAGGTGGCGGCTAATTCTTTCTGTACTAGTGTATCACCCACTTTCCATTTTTCGGTTCGTACAAAAGCGGTTGGTTGGGTACTGAATTTTGTAATGGCATCTCTAATACCATTCAAGCTGGCCGCTTCTTTTTCGGTTAGTACATAACCCAGGGTAGCAATATCTATAGCCGGTTGAATAAGTTGTTCCATTTTTAGTTTAGCATAAGGCAATGTGGCAAATAAGCCGGCAATAGTACCCGGAATTCCTGAAGCTAAATGTCCGCTTTGAGAGAGATTCATTTGTGCATTACCGGCTTTATCCAAATAC
>JAIEQT010000042.1 GCA_019747455.1 Chitinophagaceae bacterium
GATTTTCTGCTATTGATTTAGCAGATTGTATTAATAGCAAAACAAGCTTTCGATATCCGGTAGAAGCCAACTGTATGGTTATGATAGGGGAAAAGCAAAATATTATACTTTACTCATTAGATTTTAGCTCACTGAGTGTCGAAATCTGTTGGGATATTCAAACTCAAATTAGCAGGAATTTCAATATTCTTCCAGAATCGGTTCTTCTCCATACCACACATACCCACAGCGGCGTAGGTGATCTGGGTGGTGGTAAATCAATTGATAGACCGAAACTGGTAAATTTACTTATCAAAACTGCAACTGAAGCTTTTGTAAATGCTAAACCCGCAAAGATAAAAGTCGCAGAAGAAAATGTAGGGAAACGCTTAAGCGTATACAGAAGAGGGGATACTGGCACAGGGTTAGGTGTTCAAACCTACTGGTTTGGATATGAATATAAGGAAGGGGATGACAGACCGGACGCTTCCGCATTGATAAACGAAATGACAGACCGGTGGTTGGGTAAAATGGGTAATTATGTACGCGGACCTAATCCGGTATATTTTGATGGGGAGGTTGATCCTTTGGTTCAAACAATGTATTTTGTTGATATGCAAAATAACCCGCTTGGAAGCATCGTTCGTTTTTCTGCCCACCCCCATCTTACCTCAAGTTGCAAGAACTGGTTGTTCGATCCCGATTTTCCGGGCAGAACACGCATTCTAATGGAAAAAGAACTTGGCGGACATTGTTTATTTCTTTCAGGACCATGTGCTAATCTTGTTCCCAAAGAAAAGGTCAAATATAAGTTGAGCGACGATTATAAATTTAACAATGTTTATTTGGGTCCGTTAAGCGAGCTGTGCGCGGTAGATGAAAAACAGCTGTTAGATGAAACCACCCGTATAGGGGAAGACATTGCCCGTGCTGCAATAAGAGCGTTGCAAAAGGGAAAATTTAATAATCTGATGAAAATTAATTTTACATATAAAAATCTTAATTTGCCCATTGATCCTTCACTTCCCAAAACTGCTGAAGAAATCGAAATTATGAGAAAAGGATTGGAAAGAGAGTACAAAGCCTTTATAAATGCAAAAGGAAATGTAGCCGAACTACGGCGTTTTGCCAATACTTTAAACTGGCTGGATTGGGCTCCTTCGTATGGATTGAGTACACTCAATGAAAATGACCGCAAGAACGGTTATAAAACTATGCCATTTTCTGTGTTAAATTTAAATTCAACACCCATTGTTTTCATGAGTTCCGAAATTCCGGTTGAGACCACCTTGGAACTTCGGAAGAGATTTGAAACACTTAACCCTTGGACTATTAGCCTCACCGGTGGAAGTATGGTTTATATTCCAACAGATAAGATGATTGACGAAGGTGGTTATGAAGGCCGCAATACCGTAATTGAAAAAGGAACAGAGCTGAAGATCAAAGAGCATATTGCGGGAATGTTAGAAAAAGAATAGTTGGAATTAGGATATAGTAAAGAACCCATTAATCTTTTTTATATATGTTTCTCTTTATTAATTCATTAAATAGTGACTCAGTATGAAACATCGTTATTTTTCACACACCTTAATAATCTGCTGCATGCTATTGCTTATTACTTTTACTGACCTCGCTGGTAATAGCTCAACAAATTATGCGGTTAAGGTTGGATTTT
>JAIEQT010000002.1 GCA_019747455.1 Chitinophagaceae bacterium
CCTTAACAGGGTATGTTGGCTATGATCATTTCAATAATGCTTGGCGGCGGCAAGGGGCAATGGATACACTGATTAGCTTAGGATCTATTGCAGCGATTGCTTACTCCTTTTTGCTGATTGCACAGCCACATTTTATTAAAGGAAATAGCGCTTCAACATTTTTTAGTGTCCCTATGATGATCTTGGGTTTTTTAAAGTTGAGCCACGCACTTCGTGACCAAGTTCAAGCTTATATCGAAGCTGAGACAACCATGTTAAGTGAGCATAAAAACAAATTACCTGTTGAGGCGACGATAAAAAATTCCAACCATTGCGAACAGAAAGTACCCGTGAGCACTGTTACCATTGGCAGCATTATTTATATCGAAAAAGATGAAATTGTTCCTATTGATGGAACCTTCTCCGACCCAACACCCATTAATATAAAAGAATATTTGCATGGTAGAGCCGGTGAAACATCTAAAAAAAAGGGAGATACTATTTATGCTGGCACAAAAAATACGACAGAAAACGTTTTATCATTAACCACCATTTGTACAGCTGAAGAAAATGAAATTGGCAAAGTGATTGTTAGTCTTAAAACAAAACCCTCCCCTGACGCAAGCATTGAATGGATAAGTAAATATTTCTTAACAAGCGTGCTTGGTATTGCTTCTGCTAGTTCCCTTTGCTGGGGCATTTTCGGACCTCAGCCGGCAACGAGTAATGCCATACAAGTATTTCTTTCCGTTGTATTAAGCGCTTGTCCCTGTGGGCTCGGACTATTAAGCATCAATGCCAGCGTAACAAAAACACTGGCACTTGAAGAAGGTATTCTCATCAAAAATAATAATACTTTGCTTATTCATCAAGCAACCGATTTTTGCTTTGATAAATGCGGAACCTTAACCACGGGTGAATATATGTTTGCTGGCACTTTAAATCTGGAGAACCCAACTCTGAATAAAAAGGATATGTCATCACTTGCTTATGTTGTGGCACTACAAAAAGAGATTCCTAAAAGTGAACACACGGCAATTACAAAAGCCTTTCTTTTAGCAGGAGATCAGGAGAAAACGCACATAGAAGCATATAAAGCTTTCGATTTTTTTCTTCCAACCCATGGAAGGCGTGGTGGAAAAGCCATGATTAATTCAAAAGAAGTCGTTATCGGAAATCAAGCATTATTAGAAAGTTGGGGAATTAAAGTCCATGAAGACTGGAAAGAATTGGCGTTAAAAAATAGCAGTGAAGAACAATTGCCTATTTTTTTGGTCATGGATAAAAGAATACATTGTCTATTGTTATTACGATCGGTGGAAGAAAAAAATCAGGAGTTTAGAATCGGTTCTGAATCCAGTATTGATTACTTGATGTCCCAAAGCAAAAATGTACACATTTTAACCGGCGACAGTAAAGCGCGTGCTCAAGCACTTGGCCTCCGCTTAAGGAAAGCCGGTAGAATTGTGCATATTTCCTCTTCAAAAGCAGAAGAAGCCGAAGCTTTTACTGACCCCAATCCCATTATCTTCAAAGAAAATACTGCCGACTCACCCAACAGCATACCAACAATATATATCCGCTCAGAGCAACTACCACAACATAAAGTAAACTATATCAAACAACTACAACAAAAAGAAAAATGTGTTGTTATGATAGGAGATGGTAGCAATGACG
>JAIEQT010000421.1 GCA_019747455.1 Chitinophagaceae bacterium
CCGAACACAGCGATAATGAAAAATAGATTATTAATAAAAGTCTTGTCATAATGTCTCCAAATTAAATGACCGCCAACTCCTAAATATACGCATGTTTTAAAATCCCCAACAAGAGTAATGGCTTGTAATAATCTCAAAATCAACAACAATACGGAAACCGCAATCGCCTAAACAATTGCGCCAATACAACCTCTTCACTCGCCCAAATTGCCTCTCATCAGCTTATCTATTGGGCTCTCAATCTTGCCCAATTCCTTCTTGCTTACATGGGTGTATCGCAAGGTTGTCTTTATATCGTTGTGACCCAGCAACGCTTGTATATAGCGTATGTCGGTTCCATTTTCAAGCAAGTGGGTAGCATAGCTATGTCGCAAGCTGTGAAAACTAATACTGGGTGGCAATCCCATTTTTTTAAATACTTGGTTAAAGACTGACTGCGCGCTGCGAGTGCTGTAGTGCTCGCCTTTGTACTGCCCTTCAAATAGATATTCTTTGGGCTTGTACGCGCTCACATAGCCGCGCAGCAATTGCAAGGTGGCCTTAGCCAGTGTTACCATTCTATCCTTCTTGCCTTTGGCTGCTGCTACCCGTATCTGCATCCGGTCGCTGTCAATATCCGTTATCTTCAGTTTCACTACTTCGCTTACGCGTAAGCCGGCACTATAAGCCGTAAAAAGCAGGGCCTTATGCTTTAGGTTTTTCAGGCCTAAAAGACCTTTCAAAATTTTTTCTTCGCTGATAACTTTTGGTAATAGCAAAGGCCTTTGAGGCCGTGGAATATCGTAAAAGAACTTTTCCCTCTTCAATACGCGTTCAAAGTAAAACTTGATGGCATTGATACGGCTATGAAGGGTATTTTCGCTGAGCTTTAGTGTGGTAAGGCAATAGGTAAAATATTTTTTAAGCCGGTCAACGGTCAGACTTTCAACGGGTTTCTCTTTTAATAAAAAGAGTAACTGCGCAAATTCGTTACGGTAAGTACTGATGGTCGTGGCACTGTATCCTTTGAGTGTTAACAATTGCGTGAGTTGTCGCAGCGCGGGTTTGTTTACTTCGTGAATTTGGTTCAGGGTCTCTTTAGCAGCATTAACCGGTAGATTAAAATGACTTCGATAGTAGGGTGTGTCAGGAACGTACCATGCTTTTTTAGTCTTGCTCCAACGCGCATCAGGCAATTTCTTTATTTTTTCATTCAGCAAACTGTCAAAAGCAAAGAAGACAAAAATAACATGCTTAGCTTGATGCTGGTCTGGTTGATAAGTTATTTTATTAACCTTCGGCATACCGAGTAGAAATTTTAGAACCCCTTCTTATCAATACACCTGAGATTCACTGGTGCATATTTGTTTTTGACCAACGAAAATAAAAAAAAATCTAGCTTTTCCAGACTTAAGTCTTATTGAATACTTCAAACGACTGTTATCATAGCGAAATTTCTAAGCCTAAAGGCTGGAGATGGCTATAGCACCGGGTAAACAGGCCGTTGCGAAACCAAATGAGGCCCCATAATTTTACATAGTGATGTTCGTGATAGCCGTTTTGACATTTTGGTAGTCTGAAAATACCATCCTCTTAGACATTTAATGTATGTATCTGGGGGAAAATCCCTCGCCTTTAGGCGAAGACTTTAGTTTAATACTTTTGTGTGATGCAAAAT
>JAIEQT010000331.1 GCA_019747455.1 Chitinophagaceae bacterium
CGCAAAACGTGCCAATATTAAAGAGATCATCCTCTCTAAATCCAACCAAAAGGACATCCTCGAGATTAAAGAAACCTATATCAAAGACCTTAAATTTCATTACGTAACAGAAATGAAAGAAGTGATTGATTTCGCTTTAATCAAACAAAAGGTAAAGAATCCATTAGACTTAAAAGTAAAAGAATCTATATTGACGAAATCTGAATCAGAAAGCTAAAACATAGATGCATGAAACAGATGCACACTTTTAATGGCACTCAACAAAACGATTCGCTAAAATTTGAAATGTGCATATCCCTAGAGGGCAGACTATCCACCATGATTGAGGGCATAAAATTTTCTGCCCTCAATCATACGAACAAAAACCAAGCCCATTTAATCCAACCCCAATGAAGGCAAAATTCGCATTGGTTTTACTTTTAGTCAGTTCAGCGACTATTGCAGGATTTTCTCAAACGAAATCCTACAAAAATGAACTCGGATTTCGAAGTGACAATGATGCTTACCTCGCAATGGGCCTAGACAGATATTATACCAATGGATTGTTTATCACTTTTCGTAGCGCACTCAATCAACAATATCTTTCGCCCAGACTAAATAAACGCATATGGGAAGCCGAAGTTGGTCAAAAAATATTCACTCCCCGATCAGCATTCATCACAGATCCATCCTATATCGATCGGCCCTTCGCAGGTTATTTGTACGCAGGTGGTAGCTTAATCTGGCTCTACAATTCAGGAAACACACTTAAAACCACCCTCCAAATAGGCACCATTGGTCCAGCCTCTTTAGCAAAGGAAGCGCAAACATTCCTTCACGAAAATTTCGGATTTTATACCCCTCAAGGATGGCAGTATCAAATCAATAATGAGCTTGCAGTTAATACCAGCATGGAATACAATTATTTTTTATTTCGATCTCCACGTAAATCAGCTGACTTTACAATGGCGTCCTATGTCAATATTGGAAATACATTTACAGGCATGGGCATGGGCTTATTATTTCGTACCGGAACAATAAATCAATTATTTAACTCCGCAAGCACCAATAGCCGAATCACAAATCAGCCCAAAACCGATGATTTATCAAACAATAAAGAGTTCTTCTTTTATGCCAAGCCTATGATACACTATCGTGCTTACGATGCCACTGTAGAAGGTGGATTATTTTCCAGCGATAAAGGACCATCTATTTTTGACATCAAACCACTCGTTTTTAGTCAAGAGCTCGGAGTTACTTATGCAAAAAACCGATGGACGGCGACCTTTTCAGTGATTTTTAAATCGAAAGAAATCGAAAGTGTTGCAAAACCAGATAAATATGGATCTGGGGCTATATATTATCGTTTCAAAAATTGAATCAAGCACAAAAATTCAGTATCGAACCTCCTAGCTCACCCAAAAACTAAAATTTAAAATACACCCAATGAACGATAACATCGTAATAGCTATCGACGGCTATTCCTCCTGCGGTAAAAGTACATTAGCCAAAGCTTTAGCCAAAAAACTTCATTTAATTTACGTAGATAGTGGTGCGATGTACCGAGCTATCACCCTTTACTTCCTCCGTAATAAGATTGATATTACCGACAAAGACCACGTTAAATTTGCACTCCATGACATTCATCTCAACTTTCACTCACGCGATTATCAAACCC
>JAIEQT010000646.1 GCA_019747455.1 Chitinophagaceae bacterium
ATGAAAACGGTTACACATATATATTTAACGCAGATGTGCTCCTACATGCTCCAGAAGGTGATAATCTGTCTGATTTGGTTCTTAAAAAGTTAGGCGTAACACCTCAACCAAAAACTACTACAACACCAAATACACCAATAGTGACCCCAAGTAATAAATAAAAATAGTTTCTTAATAAGAATTTAATAGCCTTCGAATTTATTTTCGAAGGCTATTTTTTGTTTTAATCTTTGAATTTTCTTTGCTTTTAAAGTAAATTTTTCTTTTTCTTTTATATATGAATTCGTTTAATTTTTGTGTTTATTAGAATCATTTCTGATTTAATATACTTAGAGGATAGTTTTAGTTTGGAATAATTAGAATAAATAGTATGATTATTTAATGGTTGTTTAATCCTTGATTTTTTTTGATTGTAAACCGTTCGCAAATTTTTCTCTTTGTTTCATAGTTAGTTAGACATTTTCACAAATAATAATTCGAATATAGTTTGCGGGGAGAATATCTTTTCTTACTTTTGCATCCCGGTTAAACGAACAGGGTACAAAGAAAAAGAGGTTTTAAGGTGTTTGAGATAGTTTTTAATAAACGGATTGAAAAACAAAAAATAAAAAAAACTTTAATTTTTCTTGTTAATAAAAAAAAGTTACTTACCTTTGCATCCCGCTTAAACGAAGAGGGAAACAAAAAAAGATACTGCGTCGGAAACGACAAAGGTGTTACACTTCTAGACGAACGAGTTTAGGAAAAGTTCTTTGAAATACTGTAAGAAATAATAAGTTATAGATGAACACATATATCGCAAGATATAAAGAAGAAGAGCTATAAGGACAGACAAATACATTAATAAAGAATACTTACAATGGAGAGTTTGATCCTGGCTCAGGATGAACGCTAGCGGCAGGCCTAATACATGCAAGTCGAACGAAGCAGCAATGCTTAGTGGCGCACGGGTGCGTAACACGTATGTAACCTACCTTTTACTGGGGGATAACTTCTCGAAAGAGAAGCTAATACCGCATAATACATTAAAGTCACCTGATTTAAATGTTAAAGATTTATTGGTAAAAGATGGGCATGCGTCCAATTAGCTAGTTGGTAGTGTAACGGACTACCAAGGCTACGATTGGTAGGGGGTCTGAGAGGATGGTCCCCCACACTGGTACTGAGATACGGACCAGACTCCTACGGGAGGCAGCAGTAGGGAATATTGGGCAATGGACGAAAGTCTGACCCAGCCATGCCGCGTGCAGGATGAAGGCCCTCTGGGTTGTAAACTGCTTTTGACAGGGAAGAAATACACCATGCGTGGTGAGCTGACGGTACCTGTAGAATAAGCACCGGCTAACTCCGTGCCAGCAGCCGCGGTAATACGGAGGGTGCAAGCGTTGTCCGGATTTATTGGGTTTAAAGGGTGCGTAGGCGGTTTTGTAAGTCAGTGGTGAAAGCTAGCAGCTTAACTGTTAAACTGCCATTGATACTGCAAAGCTTGAGTTCAGATGAGGTAGGCGGAATTTATAGTGTAGCGGTGAAATGCTTAGATACTATAAAGAACTCCGATAGCGTAGGCAGCTTACTAAACTGATACTGACGCTGAGGCACGAAAGTGTGGGGATCAAACAGGATTAGATACCCTGGTAGTCCACACTGTAAACGATGATTA
>JAIEQT010000370.1 GCA_019747455.1 Chitinophagaceae bacterium
CGTTTGAAAATAAAGATTTAGTTGATAAAGGGGAGGCTTTTCCGGCTGATTTTATTGCTGAAGGTGTAGATCAAACACGTGGATGGTTTTATACGTTGCATGCATTAGGTGTAATGTTATTCGATAGCGTTGCCTATAAAAATGTGGTAAGTAATGGATTGGTGCTTGATAAGAATGGGAATAAAATGAGTAAGCGATTGGGGAATGTGGTAAACCCTTTCGAAACCATTGAAAAATATGGAGCAGATGCTACTCGTTGGTATTTAATTACCAATGCATCACCTTGGGATAATTTGAAATTCGACTTAGCCGGTATCCAGGAAGTGCAGCGTAAATTTTTCGGTACGTTATATAATACCTATCAATTCTTTTCACTTTACGCGAATGTAGATGGCTTCGCGTTTACAGAGGCTTATATACCGCTGGCAGAACGTCCTGAAATAGATCGCTGGATTTTATCATCACTCCATAGTTTGGTAAAAACTGTTACCGATGCAATGAATGATTATGAACCAACTATGGCAGGTAGAGCCATTGAAGATTTTGTAGATGCTCAGCTGAGTAACTGGTATGTTCGTTTGTGTAGGAGAAGATTTTGGAAGGGTGACTATGAAGCCGACAAAATTGCTGCTTACCAAACACTATATGAGTGTTTAGAAACATTAGTAAGATTGATAGCGCCTATTTCTCCATTCTTCAGCGATGCTGTATTCATGAATTTGAATGCAGTAACCAAGCGTTTTGATGTGGCTTCGGTACACCATGTACATTTTCCTGTATATGATGAAACTGTTATAGATCCTTTGTTGGAAGAAAGAATGCAGTTAGCACAAGATGCTTGTTCTTTGGTGTTATCTCTTCGTAAAAAAGTGAATATAAAGGTTCGCCAACCGCTTCAAAAAATTATGATTCCGGTATTGAATCCTGCCATGAAAGAGCAGTTAGCAAAAATGGAAGACTTGATAGCGGCTGAGGTTAATGTAAAAGAAATTGAATATTTGGCGGAGAATTCCGGTGTTATTCGTAAAAAAGCAAAAGCCAATTTTAAAACGCTGGGAGCCAAATTGGGGGCAGCTATGAAAGAGGCAGCTATCCAAATTGCCGCTTTTTCACAAGCAGATATTTCGGCTTTAGAGCAACATGGCAAACTGAATGTTCAGATCGGACCAAATACTTATAACATAGAGCTTCAGGATGTAGAAATTACCGCGGATGATATACCTGGTTGGAGTGTTGCGAGTAAAGGAGCATTAACCGTTGCATTGGATATTACCATCTCGGATTCCTTGAAGAAGGAGGGGGATGCCCGCGAATTGGTGAATAGGATACAAAATATTCGGAAAGAAAGCGGTTTTGACCTTACAGACCGTATATTCGTGCAGATAGAAGAGAGTCCTGCACTTAAAGCCTCTATTATTGAATTTAACGACTATATTTGCCGCGAAATTTTGGCAGATGGAATTGACTGGGTGCCCCAAATAGCTACTGGCACTGAAATTGAAGTCAATGACGTACTGTTAAAAGTGGTAGTAAACAAAAAAGGATAACCTCATGGCTACAAAGAAAGCAGCCCCTGCGAAAAAAGCGGCTCCCGCCAAAAAAACGGCAAAGCCGGCTCCCAAAGCTCCTGCAAAGAAAGCGGCTCCGGCCAAAAAGGCGGCGG
>JAIEQT010000017.1 GCA_019747455.1 Chitinophagaceae bacterium
ATGCAACAATGCCCGATGAAGTAACTTTAACTGTGAATGGTAATCATCCGATTTATCAGCAGTTACTGAAAGATGGAGATGCTGATCAGCAGAAAAAGCAGGTACGTAATTTGGCAGATCTGGCTTTATTATCGCAAGGTTTACTAAAAGGTAATGATCTTACTAATTTTATTAATAGAAGTGTGGAGATGATGCAAGGGCAAGTTAGTAATATTGCATCATGAACCTCCGGCTTCGCGTAGCAGCAATACATACGGAAACAAGAGATACTAAATCTTTTGAACTTGTTACCGTAAATGGCGAAGCGCTAAGTTATAAGGCCGGTCAATTTTTACCGCTCATTTTTAAGCATATCAATGGGGAGGAGGTACGGAGAAATTATTCTCTATCTTCCTCCCCTTTTATTGACAACCGGCTAATGATAACAGTGAAAGCAATAGCCAATGGTGAGTTTTCACGCAAGTTGGTTAATACATTGCGTATTGGGGATGAGTTGGAAGCTATTATGCCAGCGGGTTATTTCGTATTACCCGAATCCATCAACCGGAATCAACATTTTTATTTTTTTGCAGCAGGTAGTGGCATCACGCCTATTTTTTCGCTGATCAAAACACTGTTACATACTGCGGATAATACCAAGATTGTATTGGTATATAGCAATAGTAGTAAGGAGCACACCATTTTTTATGAAGCTTTACAAGCTTTAGAAAAAACATATCCCGATCGGCTTCGGATCATTTATTTTTTTAGTGACGCTATTGATATTGCCCGAAAGCGTATCAGTACGTTTTCGCTTGGGCGCTTGTTGGATGAGCTGTTGATAAAGCAAGAAGTAGAAGCATTATTTTATTTATGTGGCCCTGCTGACTATATGCAGTTCATTACTATTTACTTACGTAGTTATGGTATTAAAGACAGTAATATTCGAAAAGAGCAATTTGATATTCTGATGCCGGAGATAAAACCCGAACCTGAAGATAAGACTGCACATCTTGTAACGATACTGTTCCAAAAAAAAGTATATCAATTAACTGTTCAATACCCTGCTACTATCTTGCAAGCCGCGAAAGAAAAGAAAATCAATGTACCCTTTAGTTGTGAAAGCGGGCAATGCGGTACCTGTGCAGCCACTTGTATTTCGGGTACAGTTTTTATGTGGCGTAATGATGTACTGATGGATGAAGAAATAGCGAAGGGAAGAGTGCTAACTTGTACGGGCTATCCGGTTAATGGGGATTGCCTTATAAACTTATTATGAGGCGTTTGCGTTAAAACACCTTTACATTAGTGAGGAAAAAACGGCCACTTAGCCGTTTTTTATTTAATAAAAGTAAACCCAAAAAAGTCAAAGGGTAAACTAGAAAGTATATATCTGGTTGCTCGTAAAGCTGAAAAATGGGTAATTGTGAAAAATAGAAATATCGGCTTCGATTAATAAAGTTTTAAATCTGGTACAATTAGTACACCAGAACAGCATTTCATCCGGTTTCTGGCAATCGTGAGTTTGGTATTTTTGCAGATCCAAATCGCCCTGGCGAGTACAATTTTTATATAATGGGGGTTGACTTAGTTGAGAATTCTGCTTTCAATTTTGTAAACATTTTAGGTTCAGGTTGTAAGCTCCCCATTTTTAGTACAGTTTAAAAGTAGAATATTTTCTTTTCATTCATTGATTTAGTTCTATC
>JAIEQT010000456.1 GCA_019747455.1 Chitinophagaceae bacterium
ATTAATACCAGATAATTTTAACATACTTCTAGGAATTATTTCATAATTTCCTTCAATAAAATCTGGATTACAATCACTCCAACCAGGTTGTACATAAAAATCTTGATATAATCTTTCTTGACCAGTTAAATCATATAAAAATGCAAACTCAATTGATATCAGCGATTTAGCAAAAGGATTATATGTGGTAAAAGCCGGAAGCGAAATTAGAAAAATATTACGCTAAAGAAATCTATTTTGTTCGTATTTTAGAAACAGGTCGGGACTTTTTCCGACCTGTTTTTTTATAATGCGTCATATCGTTTTTGTATAAAAAAATGTTCACTCACCACCTTATTCCGAATCTAAAGACGTTGAAAAAGTATCATGTTTGGATAATAATATATCTTTTTTTGATTTTATCTTGTCTTACATTTGTAGTACGTAAACAGTTGTTCGTCGGCCAGGTACTGCGTAAGTTCTACTGTGCCTGCAGCAACATACGATGATGAGCTACTACACGATAATGGTCCTAAACTGAATTTATCTGTTATATCCGTCCACGTTGCATTTTTTACCGATTCGGCATTCAGCTGCCCGTTATAATCAGTCGATATCTTTACCTTCAATTGATTATCCTGGCAATATCCTGATCCGGCATCAGTACCTGTATAGGTTTGTGAGCGATTCTGAGTTTGAAACGACACGGTTGTAATTGATTCAACAATCCGATCCTGATTGGCAAATTCGTATGCATTGCCCGGTTCTCCTGAATAAAATGAGATTATATCCGGATTTCCATTCAAGTGGAAAGTTACTGTATCACCAACATGATAAGTTGTTGTGTCTGTTGTAACTTCAAGTTCAGGCAAATCAATTTTTTCTGTTTGACAAGCTATAAAAAAGCTGAGCAAAACCGGCACTATATATATTAGTTTCTTCATAATTCTAAATTTTAGCATTTTACCAACCCTGATTTTGTTTTAAATACCTGTTTACGCCTATTTCATAAGTGGGAATAGGCCATATCACATCGCGTTGACTTACATTAGAATAGGTGTTCTTTGCGTAAGTAATATACGACGAAGTTCCTGTAGGAATATTGGCAAATACATTTCTCATTTGAGTGTAAAAAATTCCCCAACGTACCAAATCATTTTTTCGAAGACACTCAAAACAAAGCTCCCGCGAACGTTCTTTTTGTATTTCCAGAAACAGATCTGATTCAGCTAAATTGCTCAAATCCACGGTAGGAGCAGGTGTATCCAAATTAAATCCAAAAGCTCTGCGTCGCACCTGATTGATTGCCCAATAGGCAGAATCGGTTTCGTTGGTTGTTTTTGTGCTTTTCCTATTCACAGCTTCGGCGTACATCAAAAGCACATCTGAATATCTGAGTAATGGAAAATTCTGAGGGGTAGCTGTTGTGCTTTTGGGTGTAAGTGTTTCGTATTCCCTGCGAAATTTACCACAATGACGTTGAAATTTAGTACCACCAATCGTCCAGTTTACTACGGTTGCCGGGCTGCCGCTGAAGTAATAAGGAGCAATTGCCCAATCACGTCTTGTGTCTGTGCCATTTGCAGCATAGGAGTCGTAAAGTACGGTAGTGCTGCGAAGCATACCGGCACAATAACCAATATTATTATCCTCAGTATTCAAAATACCGTTATTACGACCAACCATTCCTGCTGTATTTATGTAATTTC
>JAIEQT010000116.1 GCA_019747455.1 Chitinophagaceae bacterium
CGTAGGCCAGAACTGGGAGGTTCCATTGGCTGCCCAGTCTGTACCCACGCCTGCAACGTTCTTAAATGTATTATTCTTAAGTATGATGGTCCTGGATGCAGATCCATTTAAGAGATAAAGACAGGCTATTTCTCCAGAAGGATTAGCCATGATATTAGCAGAATCAAAAGCAATCACGCGCGCAGAACCAGCGGGCCCTTGTGGGTAAGATTGAAACCAGCCTCCGCTGGCGCTGTAAGTTTGTGTGATACTATCGTATTGAACATTTGCACCAGCGGGGCAAACACCGCTAATAGGGGTGAATGCTGGTGATGATGATTTTACGCATTCATCGCTGATGGCCAGCACATCGGGCATCCGCACTGCAGGAGTCTGTACCCATGCCGATAAGTTTTGTGTTGCAATCTCTGGTTCAGCGTAGTGTGGTTTTTCATTTTGAGTTTGCGGTACATCCCAGGCAACGTTTAGGCTAATACCATTGACCCAAAAATTTCTCTCAGTCGTATGATCCTGAGTGTAACTGGAATTGAGACCTGCCGATAAAACGGTTTTAGTAGTAGAAGTCCACATCCAATTGAGGCTAGCGCCGTAGGTATTAACCAATTGAGAAAGGGTAGATTGTGCTTCCAGTTGAGTATTGGATTTTAATAATTGCTGTAAGCGTAAATGTCCCCCGAATCCCTGGGCATCATGGCCATCTTGAGTGCAGTATTCCGTATCATAGCGTACGCGATCGTAATCGCCCCCTACGGTTAACAAACTTCTAGGCCATAAATGGAGTGCAGTTTCGGCGGTACCATTCCAGTCATCACCACCAGCGATGCGTCTGTAATCCGTTAAAGTTGATCCATCGCTATAGGTTATTGTTTTGTCAGAAAGGCTTTTGTTAGGGGCATGAGAATAATGACTGCCAATCGCTAAATTTTTAAAAGTATCATTGTCTAACAGATATTGGTAGGATGCGCCTATGGCGCCTTGATCTACCCATTGCCTCGTATCGCCCGTGTAAAAGGAAAAATCTAAATTTTCAAGCAAATATTCCGTGGTAAATTTAATGCGATTGGTATCGTTTAAAGCAAAACCGTAGGTACCATTAAGACGTAACACTCTGGTGCCACCGTCTAATTCTAGCGCGGCTGCTTGATCTTCATTAAAACTAAATAGAGATTTAACTTGTCCAATGGTACCTAACATACTGTCTTCTTGAAGCGATACATTAAAATCTGCAGGCGTATTGGTGTCTGTATTTTGTGCTCGAGCGGGAAATATGAAAAACAGGCCACCTAATAATAGGGTTAAATATATACTCCAAAATGATGACTTCTTATAAAAGGATTTTATCAGGCATTTTTTGAGAGGGCGTAATTTTGCAGTTATGGTATGACTTAATAGGATATTTACTTTCAGTTTCATTCTTATGGTTCCATCACAAAAAACTTTCTGATTAGCGGAAGAGCCCTCCTTATTAACAACCATACGGTATATGGGAGACTATACTTAATAAGCGACATAACAAAAAAATTAGAATGACATAAAATGAAGGAGATGTCTACCCTCGACATTAACTTTCGTTCGATCAAAAACATGCTGATCGTATTCTTTATGTTCATTCTGATGAGTTTTCGAGGCTATGTGCTCATTATTATTTATATTTCCAACTATACCAACCTTGAAACAAAGGAAAGTATAAGC
>JAIEQT010000442.1 GCA_019747455.1 Chitinophagaceae bacterium
TACTCATTCATGGCAGGCGGATTATGTTGTTCCGTAATGTGGCCTTGTATATTCTCATTAGGCGTTGCGGGTTTAGGCAAATATACCAGCCAGGGTTCTGCATTTTTAATTATGATGATTTTAGGAGGTGCTATCGTTCCGCCATTACAAGGTGCTATCGGCGATAATGCCAGTGTAGGTATGCATCACTCATATTTACTTGCTGCTGCCTGCTTTGCCTTCCTCGCCTATTTAGCTATTAAATTAAAATCGGTATTAACTAAACAAGGATTAGATTTTGATGCGCAGGTAGGGGGCGGTCATTAATTCCTATTTATATAAATTCTTAGATATGGCAAAAGCAAAAGAAACACAGCGAACAGCACAAGCCCTAGAGCCATTGGCAATAGGTATTGATATTGGTGGCACCGGCACTAAATATGGTATCGTAGATCGGGTAGGTAATTTGCTTTTCTCAGGAGAAATGAGCACGAAAAAACATTTACACGTTGACCCCTTTATCGATGAACTGTATGTAAACCTAGCCCCTTTTATTGAGCAGGCAGGGGGCGTTGGTAGAATAAAAGGAATTGGTATCGGCGCGCCTAATGGTAATTACTATAAAAATACCATTGAGTATGCTGCTAACTTACCATGGCCGGGTATTATACCATTAGGTAAATTTGTTGAAGATAAGTTTAAGCTACCTGTTGTAGTTACCAATGATGCCAATGCGGCAGCTATTGGAGAGATGATGTACGGTGCGGCTCAAGATATGCAAGACTTTATCATGGTAACCCTTGGCACCGGTGTTGGTAGTGGTATTGTAGCAAACGGAAAACTAATTTATGGTCATGATGGCTTTGCCGGAGAACTCGGGCATACCATCATTATACCCGATGGGCGGTTACATGCAGGCACCGGAAAGAAAGGTTCCTTAGAAAGTTATGCATCCGCAACAGGCGTAAAACTTACGGCTATAGAATTTCTGGAGAAGAGTAAAGCCCCTAGCCTATTACGCAAAATACCGAAAGATCAACTCGATTCCAAAGCCGTATACGATGCTGCACAAGAGGGTGATGAATTAGCCTTACAGATTTTTGATTTTACCGGAAAAATTCTGGGTATGGCATTGGCAAACTTTGTGATGTTCTCTAGTCCAGAGGCCATCATTTTATTTGGTGGATTAACCAAAGCCGGTGATTATATTTTGAAGCCTACTCGTGAGCATATGGAAGCTAACTTGATCAAGGTTTTTGAAAACAAAATCAAAATATTGGTAAGCCATTTAAAAGAATCTGATGCGGCTATATTAGGCGCCAGTGCGTTGGTGTGGGAGATGAAATGATCATACGTTAATTATGGTTACAATAGATAACTATTTAGACAGCCATTATATTCACAAAAGCAATTGGCTACGTGCTGCCGTACTAGGCGCGAATGATGGTATTATATCTATTTCAAGTATAACCATAGGTGTAGCCGCAGCCAGTGTAACACGCCAACCCATTATTATAGCAACGGTTGCAGGTTTAGTAGCAGGTGCCGTTGCTATGTCTGCCGGAGAATATGTTTCTGTAAGCTCTCAAACTGATATTGAAAAATCGGATATTGAAAGAGAAGCCAAGGAACTCCAAGAGATGCCGGAAGAAGAACTACAAATTTTAGCGCAGATCTATGAGCGTCGTGGACTAAAAAAAGAAACCGCATTACAAGTGG
>JAIEQT010000632.1 GCA_019747455.1 Chitinophagaceae bacterium
GTTTTACAACTGAAGATTTTGAATATTACCTTATTGCATCTTCCTTGTATTCGTCAAAGATTGAAGGGAATACCCTTGATGCGAATAGTTTTTTCAGAAACAGAGGAAACAAAAGTTTCCCAAAGAAAAAGGAAGTGCAAGAAATCGAAGATTTAGTAAAGGCTTACAAATTTGCCTCAGAAAACAACCTTAATAAAACCAATTTTCTTAAGATTCATGAAATTCTATCCAGAACACTTTTGCCTGTCAATTTGCGTGGAAAAGTCCGAAAAGAGCAAGTGGGAGTGAGAGATTCAAAAACACTGAAACCTGTTTATTTGGCTGTCGAACCTCAGTTTGTAAATGAAGAATTAAGCAAGTTGTTTAGTGATATATCGGAATTATTGAAACGTGAACTGTCTTATAAAGAGGTGTTTTACTATGCTTCTATGATTCATCTTTGGACTGCACAAATTCATCCATTTATGGATGGTAATGGTCGGTCTGCAAGATTGCTTGAAAAATGGTTTTTAGTGTCGAAACTTGGCTTGTCAGCATGGTCTATAAATTCCGAAAAATATTATTGGGATAATCGCCCTGATTATTATCAAAATATTGCTTTGGGCTATAATTACTACGCTTTGTATTGGGATAGGTGTCTTCCATTCTTGTTGATGTTACCTGAAGCACTTAAAGAGTCAATCAAATGATTAAAAGTGCATTGTGTGTGGCAAAAAATAAAATGTGCTTGCAAATGCGTTGGGGAATTTAAAACATACTCATTTGTTCACCTAACTCCATTACTTCACTTTCGTGTCCGTCAAGAATTTCAAGTGCTTGTCTAACTTTTGCCGCAATTCGTTTAGCGAATACAACAGGAACAGCATTTCCAATTTGAAGTTGAAGTTCTCTTTTGTTGTTTCCAACAAAAACCCAATCATCAGGGAATGTTTGAATTCTTGCATATTCTCTTGCTGTGAAAGGTCTGATTTTACTTGCCTTAATTCTCCAAAGTTTTGCAGTTGATTCAGGGTTCCTCACATACATTGCATTTTCTCTGTCCTTGTCTATTCTGTCAGCAATTACATTTCCAATTGCCCAACCCCAAACCGTAGCTGTGTCAATTGCAGGAAAAGGTGAATCAAAATCTCTTATTGGATTTCCTTCTGAAGCAGTTCGGCTCAATCTAATAGGAACTGCAACTTCGGATTTGTTGAAAGGTTTTCCCGTTTCTTCATGAGCATAACTCTTAAAGCCCCACTCTGGATTATGGTTTGGTAAATCAATTGTGAGGTCTTGTCCTAATTCATAAATAAAGTTTTTTATCGCTGTGTCTTTTTCTGACTTAGGAAACCTAAAATGTTTTAGTGTATCGTCTTTGTAAGCAATAAAAATAAAACGCCTTCTTGTCTGTGGAACTCCGTGTTCTGAAACTCGGAAAAAATCAAAGTTGGTTGTGTAACCAATAGCGGAAAGTTCGTCTGAAATTTGTTGAGCAAATGGTTTTCCTGTTTCGGGATGCCTCATTGTTCTAAGGTTTAGAACATTCTCCATCACAATTACTCTTGGTTGCATCAAGTGGGCAATACGAACAACCTCTTTATATAAAGTGTTTCTTTCGTCAGTCTCAATGCGATTCCCTCCAAGTGAAAAACCCTGGCACGGAAACCCTGCTAACAAAACATCTAATCCATTTTTGTAGGAAGGAGTATATTCTCTGAC
>JAIEQT010000539.1 GCA_019747455.1 Chitinophagaceae bacterium
ATTATTACCAACCGTATTTTCATAAGTAGTAATACCTTCGCGAATTTCGGTAAGGTTTAAGCCTAATGAAAAAGAGAGACATATAGCTTGCATTGTATTTTCAACATTATGCTTAGCAAATCCATTTACTGTAATCGGAGTTTCAGCAAAAGTTGCAATCAACTCATCCTTACCCTCTGATTTCCAATAAAACGCATCATCTTTAATATGGCAAATATGCTCTGCGTGAGCAGCAGCTTTCACCACATCAGGATGATTTAAATCACGTTGTGTAACCAATATTTTTTTACCCTCAATCGTAAACACACGTTTATACAATTCAGGATCATCAATATTGATAATACGATAGCCATCTGGTCTTACTGCTTGATAGATTAAACACTTAACATAAGCTAAATCTTCAACCGTTTCAACACCGTCTTGACCTAAATGATCTTCACTAATATTGGTAACTGTAGCTGCTGATACGAAATCAGCAATTAAACCACGACGAACTAGTCCACCACGAGCAGCTTCTAGAACTGCCATTTCTACGTCTGGATTTACCATAACGCGAAGGTTACCAGTTGGACCTGACATATCACCTTTTTCAACAATTTCATCACCAACTACAACCCAGTCAGTTGAACAGTAACCAACTTTACGTTTTGCATGGCGAGTGATATATGCAGTTAGGCGTACAGTAGTTGTTTTACCATTTGTACCCGTAACGATTACCGTTGGAACTTCCTTAATGTCATTCCAAGGTATATCTTCTAAAACTATATCATCAATGTCTGCACGGTAAGCGGTTTTACCTGAACCAATGCATACATCATACTTTTCAAGGAATACATTTAGTGAGCGACGATGCGCCTCACTAAATATAGCCCGATATTTAAGATCTAAATGACGCCTAAGATCCGGCACAAGCTCATCTAATATATCTTCAATGTCATTCGGTGTACCTGTTTTATACTCATTGTATACCGAATTCCATATCTCAACTACTGAAAAAGCTGCTACATAAAGTAGATCGGCCGGAGCCGTAATGGCGAACTTAACGCCATTACTATAAATTTGATGGACAGCTTTATAACCTCTCCAGTTAAGCGCATGCATTACACGCGCTAACTCTTTATACCAAAGCTCTACAATTTTATCAATATCTTGCATGTCTTCAGCATTAAGAGTCGCATCTAATACAGCACCTGGCTCTGGGAAGAATAAATTTGCCCCCATAAGCCGGCTTTTGCCGACATTTGGTTCTGCTAATTTTGCTGGCTCATTATTCATCATGATTAGTCCGCCAATTCATCTTCAACGCGCACAAGACGAACTCCGCGCTCATCACTAATAATTCCACCTTTAATTAATGCACTCATTTCATCAGACATTGCAACTACTGGAGCAATATGCTTAACTTCAGGAGCAATAGCAGGCTTGATTTGATCTTTACCTACTTTAAAGTGTGTAACTTGTTTCCAGCTACGTTTGATATTATCCGCAAGAATCGTTAATAAATCACCTTCATGAGCATGGTTAAGTGCGTAATCAATTGAATCCGCTTCGCTAACAACTAGTTCAATATTTTCTGGTTTAACACCAAAGTCTAATAATGATTGTTTTAATAAAGCAGGAACTTCACCACTTACGCGACCACGTAGACCATCATCTTGTTTAACAATGAAGTTATCGAAGTATTGAGCAGCAACTTTAGCTGT
>JAIEQT010000551.1 GCA_019747455.1 Chitinophagaceae bacterium
GATGGAAAATATTTTTGTAACTCCCTCACACCATCGAGTACATCATGGATCCAACCCCAAATATTTAGATAAGAATATGGGCATGTTTTTGATCATCTGGGATAAATTATTCGGGACTTTTCAGCCCGAACTCACCGAAAAACAATATCAGCCTATACGATATGGCCTCACTAAAAATTTGGAAGATCATAATGCCGTAAGCATAGTTTTCCATGAGTGGCATGCCATTTTAAAAGACATATGCCTAAAGGGTCTTTCTTTACGTCAACGCATCACTTATTTATTGGGTAAGCCAGGCTGGAGCCACGATGGTTCCCGCCTTACCAGTGAAGAGCTGAGAAAAGCAGAAGAACTTGGAGAAAAGAATAGCTAACAGGCTATTAACAGTTACAACAAAAGCATTAAAATGCTGTTATAAGCATTTACCTTTGCGCCACGAAAAAAACAGTTTCTAATGACGAATGTATTAGCTACACAAGCGAATGAATTTAAGGGCAGACATATCGGTCCGAATGAGAAGGCAACTGCGAGTATGCTTGCCGTAATTGGCGAAGCTTCTTTATCATCTCTCATAGAGAAAACAATCCCCGGCAGCATCCGTGTGAAGGGCGATTTACCTATCCCTGCAGCAGTGAGTGAATTTGAATATCTACAGGAATTAAAAAAAGTAGCAGCTAAAAATAAAGTATTTAAGAATTTTATTGGACAAGGTTACTATGGCACCATTACCCCCAGTGTTATTCTTCGAACCATTTTTGAAAATCCGGGATGGTATACCCAATATACGCCTTATCAGGCCGAAATTTCTCAGGGTCGCCTAGAGAGTTTATTGAATTTCCAAACCATGATTACCGACCTTACAGGGCTGCCACTGGCTAATGCATCTTTGTTAGATGAAGCAACAGCTGCCGCTGAGGCAATGGCGATGTTATTTCATCAGGTTAATAAAACAGATACAATCACAAAGCCTGTTTTTTTTGTTGACGAGAATACTTTCCCCCAAACCAAACAAATACTTATTACCAGAGCGGCGCCAATCGGTATTGAATTAGTGTTTGGAGACTACAAAACATTTACCGCAGATCAAACTTGTTTTGGTGCGCTTATCCAATACCCTGCTAATAATGGTTCTATTGAGGCATACACCTCCTTTATACAGCAAATACATGAAGTAGGGGGTTATGTTGTTATGGCTACCGATTTAATGGCACTCACTTTACTGAAATCGCCTGGTGAATTAGGTGCTGATGTAGCCGTAGGTTCTGCCCAGCGCTTTGGCGTACCTATGGGTTATGGCGGACCTCATGCTGCTTTCTTCGCAACACACGATGAATTTAAAAGAGGAATACCCGGACGATTAATCGGAGTGAGTATAGATGCGCAGGGAAACCGTGCTTTACGGATGGCCTTACAAACACGCGAACAACATATTAAGAGAGAGAAAGCTACATCCAATATTTGTACCGCCCAGGCACTTTTAGCTAATATGGCTGCTATGTATGCTGTTTATCATGGTCCGGCCGGATTAAAAAACATGGCTACGCGCATCCATCAGTTAACGGCTGCATTAGCTACACATCTCACCCATGCTGGCTTCACACAGCTTAATAAACAGTATTTCGACACTATATGTATTAGCGGAGCAGATAAAGATCGTTTAGAAAGAGAAGCTATTGCAGTGGGTATTAATTTCCGCTATTTTGAGAATGGG
>JAIEQT010000640.1 GCA_019747455.1 Chitinophagaceae bacterium
GATCAACGATATCAATCCCCAAGCTCCAACCCACTTATTAATCGTTCCCAAAAAACATATCAGTACATTGAATGACTTAACTACTGCTGATTCTACGCTGGTGGGTCACATGACAGCAACTGCAGCCAAGCTAGCAAAAGATTTAGATCATGCTGATAATGGCTATCGTGTAGTCATGAACTGCAATGAAGATGGCGGTCAAACCGTGTTTCATATTCACCTTCATTTACTTGCGGGGCGTTCGCTTAGCTGGCCGCCGGGGTAACTTTACGGCACAAAAATGGGCATGTTCTCAAAAACCCCAACCGGGTTTTTTCAGATTCACGGAATTAGCCAGCGAGACGTTCGCTTAACTGATCGCGGAACTAGGTATTAAGAATTTAAGTAGTAAACATATCTCAAGTAAGCCTTCATGCCCTTAATATCCTCCAATTTTGAAGTAAGGATTTTTTCATGATAAGTCGGGATAATAGGTTTGGATAATGACGATTTTAACTCTTCATAAAATGCAAAATTTAAGAATGATGGTTTTGCTTCTAGCAAAATATCTCGTTTATTTTTACGCAAAACATCATGACCGTACTCAGGTGTTGTTAAGTGACTTAAAGTAATATTTACCGTAGAAATCCCAGAGGATTGATGCAAACCTGAACGAGGTGTTTTGATGGCAGCATATACAGCCGCACCAAATTCACCTAGGGGAACGCGGCCAAAAACGTCCGGCTCTCTCAAAGGAAAGTTTTCCCGTAATCTTGCGGGCATACCTGAGTGTAAATCTCTAAAATAGTCACGACAATATGGAGGAGAAGAAAAAGAAGTTGAGCGAAATCCGTAGGAAGCCACGGGGTCAATTGGAATAGAAGAATACCCGCACTGAGAAAACACATAACTATACAATCTAATTCTGTCCATCAATTCTTTGGTACTTATCAGATGATCCATGGCGTGTCTTACTATTTCATTAATATCATCGTAGCCTGCTCTATCAGGTTCATTGAACGATAAAGCGATACGATGCTCAGCATTGCATGACATAGCAGCAAACACCGAATCATCAAAATCTCTTAAAAAACGGGTTGGTCCAGACACGGATTTTTTCCCCTCTAGCCACTTTATTATATTAGCACTGGTAGGTAATTTTTCTACTACAACATCTAAATCTTTAGCTTGCTTAAATCCGCTAAGTTCAATAGTAGCTAACAAATGCATTCGGGCCACGTCTAACGCAAGCCATAAATCATCGGTAATGGGTTTAATTCCTTGATACGTTGGCTTTCCTACTAATAAAGCATCGCAACATTTTTTTTTGATTTTATCGACCCCTCCATCTTCGCTACTAAAAGAATGCTCTGCCTGTATAGCTATCAGATCAACTGGTGCAACAGGCAACTGCAACAAACTAGCAACACAAAGCGCTAATTTTCGCGGTTGGATGCATTGTTCTTTCATTGAAAATGCTGAAATTATTTTCCACCAGATAGCTGCTAGCGACTCCTCATATTCTTCGAATAATTTTCCTAGAATTGATTTAGCAACCGCGGGATGCCGAATATGGATCAAAAAGTTACACATTTGTTGGCCCATCCTATATACTACATTTATTTCTGTTTCTATAATAGTAAAATAAGTACGGTTATTATGTTCAGTTACAATAATTCGAAATATTAGATACGCATCTATAACCTTCAGCCAAAAATATAAATTTATATTATGATA
>JAIEQT010000219.1 GCA_019747455.1 Chitinophagaceae bacterium
TTGATCGATTCTGCAGAATATATGACCAAACTATCCGCTATAAAATTATTGTTGAATAAAATTTAAACAGGCTCTATGTTTAATATACAATATTAAGCAGAGCTTATCAAGCATCAAAATGATTTTTTGGTCGTAGCATACTGCACTCGACGCACCCAAATTAAATCTACATATTTTGGGTGCTGACATTACACACCAGCCTTGTCCGATTTCTCAATATATGGCTAAAAAGCATTGTTTAAGTTATCGCTTGCGAGCGAACACCTCCGTTGCAAAACAGTTCACTAAAGCTATTGAAGAATTTGAGTTAAATTAATGCTTTTAAAGTGCGATTCAATAAAGCCAAGGTGAACTCCTTTTTGTTTAAGGTTTTGAAGATTTGTAATTCTTCGATCAAGGAGGTCTCATTGTCCAAAAATTTTAAAATTTTTATTGGATTATTATTCTGAAACATTGTTGAAAATATTTCTTCACCAGTAAGGCGCCTACTAGCCAATAAATGCAAGAGCGTGGCATCATAAGTTCTGAATCGTTTTGGAAAGACTGATGATATGTTAACCGTTCCAAATTTATTCAGCTGTTGTACGATAGCGGCTGTGTGCTTCTGTATAAAGCGAAAGGTATAACCCGTGGACCCTTTCGTAAATCCACCAGCTGTACCAAGATAAATAATACGACCTTTTATGCTTTCAACAGGATGGTCAGACATTGGAATGACCCCGTATTCCTGCTCTTTAATAATATAGTTATTACAATGCAGCTGTTCTGCAATGTACTGCTTTAGAGCACCGGTATAACCCTCCGCTGCCAATTCTTGCTCAGAAAAGACCGTGTATTCTACTAAAGCGAGCTTTGAAGTTAAGGGTAGCACATAAACGAATGAGGTGCCCACTTCCTGGGAGGTATTAAAATCCATTAGTGTCGCACATTCTGGATGGAAAATTGGATTTTCTGTTTCTATAACCCAGCCCAAAAAATGCTGTATCAAATATTGGTAACACGCTCGTTTTTTGGTTTGAACTTGAGGGATACTAGAGAATATATAATCAGCGCTATAAGTCTCTCCGTCGATGATTGCATATGCTCGTTGATTTTCCGTATACAGATTTTCTACAATTCCCTTTAATATTATAACATGATCATTTCCTATTAGTATTTCGTCAGTATAATCGTAGAAGTCTTTTGAACGGATCATCTTATACTGATAAGGACTTATATCTAGTTGCTGATGGATAAAAGAGCTAGAGAAAGATAAACGATTCCATTTTTTACATACCACAGGTTCAAATATGTCAGGATGCTCTTCCCAGAAACACCATGTCTTATCATTACCTTTTTTGTAAACTTTATCCACCAGCAACACCCGTTTGTTGGAAGCCTTGAGGTAAGGCAAAAGGCGAACAGCTAGGCTAAGGCCCGAGCAACCTCCCCCTGCAATGATATAATCAAAGTGTTTCATTTTTACTGAACCTACTGCCAGTACTTTCTGGCGGCGAATAACATACCGAAGGATTCTCCGTTGTGCTTACCCAAATGTTTATGGTGCATTTTGTGGGCCCTTTTAATTGTTTTGACATATCTGTTTTTACCTCTTGAAAAAAACCTGAAACGCTGGTGAATCACTACATCATGTATAATAAAATAGGCAATACCGTAAAGAAGTATTACCAGTCCGATGTAAAACATAAAATTAAAACCCGCTCAAACTCCAAAAAAGAACAA
>JAIEQT010000584.1 GCA_019747455.1 Chitinophagaceae bacterium
CATCAAGTCAGCCTGGAATAAATTAGATGAGTTAAAATCCCCGCATCAACTCTCCTTTAATTTTGCGTAAGTCCAGTTAATAACATCTTGGGCCGAAGGAGCGGGATCATTTTTACCGCCTCCACAACCCGACAGTTGAAGGATGCATAACCGAATTTGAAATTGTAGATGTAGTGGAGACAGGTGAGATTTTTCCTGCCAAATATGGCCGAACAGGATTCAGAAAAACCATTATTTATAATGACCTTTGGCAAGGAACTCATTACTACGCAAAGCAAATTGAGTGTTATGCTGTGCGAGAACAAGAAAAATGGGCAGTAATAAGTTTACTGGTAAAATTTTTTTGATATGGAATTGGAATATGATATAAAATATAACATTGGGTACATCAAGTTTAAAGAAAAACCTGATCAAGTAACTTCACTAAAAGTGAGCGAAGATTTGGTGGTGGATATGGCCGCTGATGGCTCCATCTACGGAATTGAACTTTTGAATTTGAAAGAACAGCTATTTGCCAATAAGGCAATCGGGCTTTTGCTGCATAATGAAAATACAGGCAGTAAAATTCAAATTGAACTGCCAGCTTAACGCCAACACCTAAGCAGTTCAATGTCTGCTATCTCATTGATCAAAATCTACCCCAGCAAGGGTATAGACACTGATTTAAGGGCTTAGTTAATTTGCTTTTAATAAACTGTTATCGGCAATGAAAACCTCCATGCTACTGAGTTTCATAACCAGTTTCTGCGGGGGTCAAGACACCGTGAAAATAAAATCTGATTTCCGGCAACAGGAAACGTTTCCGTTTACACGCTACTTCAAAAGCACTACCATCGTATCACCTGATTCTGCTTATCAATTCCTTTTACAGCATTCGCAACTGACACAAAAACAAACAGACCCCTTCATCGGGATTGTGCGCGAGCCATATTGGTTTTTGACTGAATTTAAAAACGAAAGCAATGACACTGAGTTTATTTTTGAAATACAACATTCGCATCTGCGTCATATAGACTTTTATGAAATTCACAACAGCCATATCAGTTACAAAAATACCGTGGGCGAACTGCATCCATTTAACAATCGCCCCATTCACCATCGTCACTTTTCATTTCCGGTAAAGTTGGAAAGAGGTCAAGCTATTGGCGTTTTGCTTTACGTAGACCAACAAAATTCATTGGGCATGCCTACGCGACTTTGGTCATCAGTCGCCTTTCATGCTCATGATTACAATTTTAATCTAATGGCAGGAATGGTAATAGGATTCTTAATTTTTTGCTTCTTCATTTCTATTGTTGCGTTTGCATTCATAAGACAAGTCGTTTTCGGGTGGTATGCGGTGTATCTGTTTTTTACCACCGTCTATATCTTTACTGATCTAGGTCTTTCGTTTCAATACATTTTTCCTACGCTTACCCGGGTAGATGGCCCTCTCAGCGTTTATGCCCCGCTGCTTGTTTTTGTAGGATTGACAAAGTTTGTGATCGAGTTCCTTTCGCTGAAGAAAACTTTTAAAGGTATCTACTACTTCTTAACGGGCCTGATACTGTTTTTACTCCTGCTGATAGTCATAGACCTCATTTTTCAAGAGTCCTTTCGTCAATTTAGTTTTTATGTCCTTCCGGTCGTTTTTGGATTAATCCTGGTTGGTCTTCTTGTTATTTTTGTTTCCGGAATAATGTCATTTTTGACAAACAGAAAAATTGCAGTCTATTTACTGGCCTC
>JAIEQT010000467.1 GCA_019747455.1 Chitinophagaceae bacterium
AGTGAGTATTGGTTATGCCGCTTGTCACTGGTGTCATGTAATGGAGCGGGAAAGCTTTGAAGACAAAGCCACTGCCGACTTAATGAACGAACTTTTTATCAATATCAAGATTGATAGGGAAGAGCGCCCGGATTTAGATCATATTTATATGGATGCTGTGCAGGCTATTACGGGTAGTGGTGGATGGCCGCTCAATGTTTTTCTCACACCGGATTTAGCACCTTTTTATGGGGGTACTTATTTCCCACCTGCCAGGGCGCATAACAGGCCTTCCTGGAAAGAAGTTTTAATTGGTATTAGTAAAGCGTATAAAGAAAAAAAAGAGGATATAACCTTACAGGCATCACAACTTACGGCTCATCTACAGCAGTCTAATTCATTCGGTAATACGATTCCGGGAACCCAACTGGTACAAGATTTTTTTTTGGAATCAACTTTAGTTACCATCAAGGAAAAATTATTAGAACAAGCAGATACAGTTTTAGGAGGTTTTGGTAATGCCCCTAAATTCCCTCAAACTTTTTCTATCCAATATTTATTACGTCATTATCATGCATATAAGGATGAAGCATCACTTGCCCAAGCATTATTAAGTTTGGATAAAATGATGCTTGGGGGTATTTATGATCATGTGGGGGGAGGCTTTGCCAGATATAGTGTAGACGCTGCATGGCAGGTGCCTCATTTTGAAAAAATGTTATACGATAATGCCCTGCTGGTGTTGGTTTTAGCGGAAGCCTATCAAATCACAAAAGAAGCCAGATATAAGAATTGTATCGTTCATACCCTGGATTTTGTTTCCCGCGAATTAATGCACGAGCATCATGGATTTTATAGTGCCATTGATGCCGATAGTGAGGGTGTTGAGGGTAAGTTTTATATCTACACAAAAAAAGAACTCGATGCTGTTTTAGGAAAAGATAGCGAAGCTTTTTGCAGACTCTATAAAGTAGCATCAGCTGGAAATTGGCCGGAGGGTAAAGAAGCAGTTGATCCCACCAACATCTTGTGGCTCGATCATTTTTTACATGATAAGGAAAAAGAAGTTCATGATAGATGTATTCCCAAATTAATGGACTACCGGAATCAGCGTGTAAGACCCCTAACAGATGATAAATCATTGTTAGGCTGGAATGCGCTTATGAACCAGGCATATACAGCCGGTTATATCGTTTCCGGAAATGAGCAGTATAGAAAAATAGCGATTGATAATTATGCTTTCATAGAAAGCCAGTTTGTAGGAGCAACTGGCCATTGGCATCATACCTGGAAAAAGGGTGTGGCAACTATTCCGGCCTTTTTGGATGATTTGGCGTATCTTATCCAAGCAAGTATTCAGCTGCAAACGATTACGGGGGATTTAACGTACTTAACCAGCGCTAAATCGATTACGGAATATGTGATAGCCAATTTTGAGGAGCCTTCCTCCGGTTTTTTCTTTTATACACCGGCTCATCAAACCGATATTTTATTACGTAAAAAAGAAGTGTACGACGGAGCAACCCCAAGTGGAAATGCTGTAATGGCTACTAATCTATTTTACTTGTCGCAAGTATTTGATTTGCCGGATTGGGCTGAAAAATCAAAACATATGTTGGCTTCTATGGCTAATGCGGTTCAAAAATATCCTTCTTCCTTTGGATGTTGGGCCGGGCTGTTACAAACCTGGCTTGCGGGATTAACTGAAATTACCATTACAGGGCAGCAGGCATTAAGCCAATTGTATCCTGT
>JAIEQT010000295.1 GCA_019747455.1 Chitinophagaceae bacterium
AAAGTTTTGATGATATCTCGGCGAACATCCTCATCTTCATGAATAATCTTTTTGGCTAGCTTATCAGCATCTAACACGGGGATACCTAATGTGCGAAATATCTCCGCCACAACCGATTTACCACTGCCTATTCCGCCTGTGAGTCCCACTAAAAGCATAAAGCCGACAATTTTAATTGCCGTCGCTAATGTATGACATTCGTGCTAACTATTTTTTTTCAGGAGCTGTTTTATTGATAGCAGCTGTCCATTCCATACTAATAGAAGATTTCTCTATCTTCAAATAGCTGCCAGGGTTCACTTCCAATTGAATGGTATTATCTTCATTCACTTTATTAATAGTGCCATGGATACCTGCGATGGTAACGATCTTATCGCCCTTTTGCATATTATCTACAAACTTCTTCTGCTCTTTAGCTTTTTTAGCTTGTGGACGAATCATGAATAACCAAAACACAAGAATAATGGCGCCCATCATAATTAACTGCACCGTTCCACCCTGTTTTGGGTCGGCACTTAATAAAATAATTGCTGTAGAGAACATGGTATTTGTTTTTTATTTTTTGAAATTGATTTTGTTGATTTTTCCGGCTGCAGCCAGCTCTTTATGAATATTATCGAGTATACCGTTTATGAATTGTCCGCTTTGGGCTGTACTATATTCCTTCGCCAAATCAATATATTCATTGATGGTTACTTTGGTAGGAATAGTTTCGAAATATAATAATTCACAAATACCCATACGCATCAAAACCATATCCAATAAAGCTATCCGATCAGCATCCCAATTTTTTAATTTGGGCTTAATAATATCCATGCAATAGTCTTTCTTCTCCAGAACCGTAGTGAGTAATACCCTTGCAAAATGCCATTTATCATCCGTCATTAACTGACCAATTTGCACCGATTTTGGCTTCTGTAAATAGGTTAGGATCAACTGTTCCATCATTTCACCATCATCATCCCAATTATTGAAGTGCTCTTCTATATGCGCTATAAAAGATTCATTAGGGAGCATTAACTGAGTGAAAATCAGTTTAATAATATCTTTTTCTTTTGTTTTATCCCGGCTCTGTTCTTGGATATAAGTCTTATACGCTGTAGTTTCCGTAAGTGTATTATAGATCTGTTTTACCAATTCCTCATCTAGCCTATTTTCCGGTTTATCGGTTTCAATTGCATTTTGGTAGGCTTTATTCTCAAGCAGATTCCAGATAAATTCATTACCTGCAATTTTGATATTAATATTAAGATCTTCTGTTGTAGGTAAATTACGATTGGCTCGTTTGCGCGCATCGGTTTCGGCATAGCGGGCAACTTCAGATAAAAAAAACAATAAGTAAACAAACAATTCGCGGCTCTTATCCATCTGTTTCTCCAGGGTTTGGACCGGCTGCTTAAAAAGGGAATCCGGTTGGGCTGTTTCAATCATATACAACAACTGCATCACTTTAACCCGGATATTTCTTCTGCTGATCATTAAAAGAACTTTTTGGCGCTGCAAAGTTAAGGATTTTCAGCTATAGAACCTATAAAAAACCCGTTCGAGAACGAACGGGTGTCAACCTTTAAACACCTGAAACCAGTTATCACACAAAAATTATTCTTTATATGTAACCGGGAGGAATCCACGTATTTACGTAAAAACAAAGATTTCAGATTGCAGCATGAAGTAATTTTTATTTCTGTTGTTTTTTCAAACTTTTTCATACCTCATACCGTAGGTAACTACAAATC
>JAIEQT010000132.1 GCA_019747455.1 Chitinophagaceae bacterium
GCTAGTTAATTCACATTTCCCTGCTCGAATAGGATTATAAGCATCGTTCTGATTCGGTGATGTTCGTGATTGTCTACCAATTTCATTATAAAAAGATTGTGAACATGAGTCCCACGGTCGTGCATTTTCGTTCCATGTAGCCTGTGTGTAATTAGTATCAAAAATATTAATTTGAGCGATTCGATTCAACATGAGCAAGCGATCATGAAATCCATTTAATGCCTGAGATAAGGTAACTACTGTGCTATCATAAGCGGCATCAATTAATTTTTTAGTTTCACCTTGTCCTAATAGGCCCGGAAGAGTAAGTCCGCTAGAAGTAGCTGGCGGAGAAGAGACTTGTCCCGTCAATAATAAAATGCGTTCTCTCATGGTTTTTGTAATATGAGGGCTTAACGTTACACGACCTTGGTAGGCATTGAACGTGGTACTAATAGGATTTACACCTGTTTTTGGAATTAACTCAATACCGGTAGGATCGGGTAAAAAATTACTGGTAATAAAATCTTCTTTATACGCAGTAACCATAAAAGGGCCTTTTTTAGATGTTGCAGAAGTGATACATCCTGTGCCAGGAAAAGGATAATAATGAGCGTCCCAATACAAAAATAATGGTCGCCAAGATTGTTTACATGGCAGGGCAGTTATTTTTGCCATCACACCAGCAATATAATTATCACTAGGTACGGCATTATTAGCATTCCAATTAGTCGGTAAAAATAGTGGGCTTGCATCTCCAGGAGGATAGGTAGCCAATGTTAAATAAGATCGATTTTGTATGAGAGTATCAGGCAATGAGTTGGCTGGTGTTGCCTGTAAGAATCCGCCATTATTATCGCTCATCATAACAACAGGATCTGTGGGCCGCCAAAATCGTGGGGCAGGCTGTCTTTTTAAACAATAATTATCTGTTCCAGGTAAAATAGCGAGTTGATTTACTACTTCAACATAAGCCAGGTACAACTTTTTACTCGCGTGATAAACCAACATGGGAAGTATTTCTTGTTTGCCAACGCTTGCTGTGTTTACTGCCGCGGCAGAAGCATTAAGTGCATTTGCTGCAATAACATCGAGTTGAACTCCCGTATTGCTTGTGGTGGTTCCATTAGGAAAAATAGCTGGCCCCGAAACATCTGTTCCCAAATGCACAGCGCGACACCAATCAGTAAATAAGAAATGACGTTGTGCTTGTTGCTCTCTTTGTATACGATCAAAATGAACCTGAGCGCTATTGAGTGTATTGAGTGCTTCTGCAAGAGCATCCGTGAAAGAAATATTGTTATTTTCAGGGGAAGAAGAAAGGCCTGCTTGTTTAGGCGGAGGTGTTGTAATACACCATAACCATCCTCCAAACTCCGATTGAAACGCTTGTGAATGCAGTGCATTTTCTATGACAGCTGGACCATCAGGTTCTAGTGCTTGCCCTAATACTCCTGCCTGTGCAGCATTTAAAATTGATTCTGGTGTAAGACCGAGAGTATTTTGATTGGTACTACCGGCAAGATAGGCAGACAGCGCTTCACCAGGCGTATTTCCAATAGAAACATCAATGCTATCCAAAGGGGTATCTGGTCGTATGATACAAGAATTTCCTAATACGGAGAGGCATGCTGTATATACACTACCATCAATAGTATTCCAGTTAGGCGAGGCAATTGTCCATCCCAACGCGGCAGGGCGGTTTTCTCTTGTTGTTTTAGATGCCCAAGGTTCAACGGCATAACTCGTGGACAAAGG
>JAIEQT010000270.1 GCA_019747455.1 Chitinophagaceae bacterium
GGTCCCACAAAACGAGGAATAAGTTTTTTTACCAACCCCGATGATTGGAGTCCGCATATCTAACAAGACTTTATCTCCAACATGGAATTCTGCTATTTTCACTCGTTTATCGTATTGGATTTTTTGCTGCTCGCGAGCTTGAGCAAGATTTATTTTAACTAATTGAAACGCTTCATGTAACCGTCTCATGATCTGGCTTTTGTAATCGGAAGGTGTAACGATAGCAGAAGGCAAAGAAAGGAGGAACTGATCAATAGGCATTACCGGATCGCGCCCATGGTTTAAGAAATAAGGAGTTTCTGAGGTGGAAGAGTGGGTGGAATTATTGTAGGCAAACGCAACTGGTCCTAGAATATCCTCCCACTTTTCAAAACCGTTTTCGATATACTTTCGTATCATCTCTGTAACAGTTTTATTAAACCTCTCAGTCTGTCCATTTGTTTGAGGGTGGTAAGCCGTAGTTTTCATGTGTTTCACGTTTAATGCTTTGCATAACGCAGTAAACAAAGCTGACGTAAAATTAGATCCACGATCCGTAATAATGGCTCTTGGGGGACCATGACGCAAAATAATTCGATCCATCAATGCCTTACAGGTTACAAGCGCGGAAAAGGTGGGAAGTGCAATGACTTCGATCCACTTGGTAAAATAATCAGTGATTACCAACACATAATTATTTCCCTGAAGAGAATGTGGTTGAATGGGACCCAAAAAATCCATCCCAATCACTTCAAAGGGTTTTGTGGTAAGATCTAACGGATTAAGAAATGCTTTCACGCCATGTACTCGGCGTCCTAACGCACACGGTTCACATTCGAAGCAATACTGTTTAACATCTGCTAATAAGGTAGGCCAAAAGAATTTGTCTCGAAGACGTAGGCACGTACGCCTATAGGCCATGTGTCCTGATAGCGGCGAATCATGATATTCCTGTAAAAGTTGCTTCCTAAGTGAAAGAGGAACAACTACTTGGCTTTGTGCAAACGGTCGTCTTTTCGTTGATGTTGGTTCGTAGTGTCTACATAATAGACCATCCTCTAAAAAGAAAAAAATCAATTTCACTAGCCCAAAGCGGCATGGGACCATCATTCTCACTCCAAGGAGTATTCTTTCGCAAGAACGCAAGTATTGATTTGCAGAGAGGGTCTTTTTGCTGTTCCCTCAACATAACTTCATTATCACCCGGTTTTGCGAGTATCAGATTCATCGGGATTCGCGATAGAAAATCTGCATTTTCGTGCACCCGACCCGGTCGGTACTGCTTGTGATCACTAATGATCACAAAAGGTTCATCTTGTAGGTAATGTCGAAATCGTTTAATCCCAAATACTACTGCTGCTGCTTCTTTTTCGATCGTAGAATACTTCATCTCGGGCTCGTTAAAATGTCGGCTGGCGTACGCAACGGGTTGATCTTTACCATCTCGCATCTGAGAAAGAACAGCAACAACGCCATAATTACTTGCGTCAGTGTAAATGAAAAATTTTTCTGAAAATCCGGGAAAATTAAAATGGGTTCACTCATTAGACACTTTCGCATATGTTCGAAAGCTGAAATAGCCTCTTCGTTCCAAGTTATAATATCACTCCCCCCTCCTTTCGTCAATATCAGCAAGGGGTGGGCGATTGTCGAGAAACTTCTCACGAAACGACGGTAATACGATGCTAGCCCTAAAAAGGATTGCATTTCCCTAACCGTTCTAGGCCTTTTGTAATTTAATAGGGCTTCTACTTTAGCAG
>JAIEQT010000354.1 GCA_019747455.1 Chitinophagaceae bacterium
TCTTCTAAAAAACGGTCTTTATTCTCTGCTTGAAAAGATTGCCAAGGGGTCATGTTATAGATTTAGCGGGGTAAAGGTAATATTTAAGTTATTAGGTTATTAAGTTACTAGGTTATTAAGGGCTTATCTTACTCAATAACTTACCCTATGTTTCTCATTCGATAAAGTATTATCTAAGCTCCAATCGAGCTTTTGTTGGAAAGGGTGTTTTCGCTCAGCGCAATTTTCTTTAATACATATAGCACAACTAAAATCGAGGCATCCGTCTGTATGAACAAATAAGTCAACGGCATCTCCAAACTCATTTTTTATAATAGCAAGCATATCATCAATTTCTCGATGTGCCTCATGAATATTTAAATACCAAGGAACAGTAAGATGAGAATCTACATGTAACATATCGCCATACTTGATTACTCTTAAATTGTGTAAATCAATCCAATTCTCTTTTCTTTTTTCATTAAGAACGGTAATTACTTTGGCTAGCAAATCCATATCGGCTTCATCCATAATACCCGCTAAAGATCTTTTGAGTATATGATAGCCGTTATACATGATAAAAGCACTTAACGTGAGTGCTACTACTTTGTCTATCCAATAAATATTGGTTAGTAACATGAGCCAAACCGCGGCAATTACGCCTAGGGTAGAATAGGTATCTAGCTGTAAGTGTTTTCCGCTTGAATGGAGCGCTAAGGAATTATTTTTCTTACCAATGTAAATACATATATAACCGCCAATATAATTAACAATGGCAGTGATGGCTATAAGCCATAAGCCTTGATCCAGTTTTTGGGGTTGCTCCTTTTTTAAGATATTGATTATCGTTTCATATAAAATGATGATACCCGCAGCGATTACTAAACTACCCTCGGCTGCTGCGGAAATAAATTCCGCTTTCCCATGCCCATAAGGGTGTTCCGTATCTTTTGGTTTTGCTGCAATATATAAGCTGTACAGTCCTATAAAGCCGGCTATCACATTTACAATACTTTCTAGCGCATCCGATAAAATTGCCAGTGATCCTGTAAAATAATAGGCAATAATTTTGAGAAGAAATAGGAGTACGCTTAATACGGTAATCCACTTTTGAACCTGATAATTTTGAATGGCTTTGTTCAATTATTTTATTTGTATAATAAAAGTAAATGATTCATACGGATTCCGTATTAATTCGTAATTTAAGATATGATTAAAGAACAAAGAAGTTGGACGATTACCCCGGCGGGTAATTCAGGTTCCGATTTACGTAACATTATTTTTCAATATAAAGATCTTTTATATGCATTGGTAAGAAGAGAGCTAACGGCAGGCTATCAACAAACACTTATTGGCACAGCTTGGCTATTATTTCAACCTTTGTTATCTGCCTTGCTCTATTTTTTGATTTTTAGTAAAATTGTAAAAGTGAATACAAATGGTATTCCTCCTTTTTTGTTTTACATGTTAGGTAGTATCTGCTGGAGTTTTTTTTCAGATATTTTCTTTGGATCTATGTATACTTTTATCCATCAGGCTCATATCATCCAAAAAGTATATTTTCCAAGGGTAATTATACCTATTGCGCAAAGTATCAATCATACGATCCGCTTTAGTTTTCAGTTGATTTTCTTTTTGATACCATTGATCTTTTGGGTGTATGCAAACAATGGGCATACTAACCCTGCCCTCATACTACTTGTGCCTATTTGTTTGCTACAGATTATATTATTGGCTATGGGTTTAGGAATGCTACTAAGT
>JAIEQT010000301.1 GCA_019747455.1 Chitinophagaceae bacterium
ACGTTCCGACGTTCCGACGATCTGACGATCTGACGACCCGACGATTATAATTATTGATTATTATGAAATATTTTTTTACGCTCCTCACAGTACTGGCTACTGTAAGTTTATCTGCTCAAAAAAAGAAAGCAACAACAACCGATCGCTTTGCAGGCTTGGATACTGCTTTTGAACGCGTACTCAAAACCTGGTATGGTGCGGGTTTTGCTGTGGCTGTAGTGGAGAAAGATAAAATTGTGTATGCCAAAGGATTTGGGTATAAAGACTACGAGAAAAAAATTCCGGTAGATGCCAATACCTTATTTGCTATTGGTAGTTGTACCAAAGCATTTACATCAGCTACGCTAGGTTTATTACAAGCTGATAACAAAGTAAATTTCGACAAACCGGTTCGTGAGTATTTACCTACCCTTCAATTTTACAACGAACAAATGAATTCAAAAATCATTGTACGTGATTTAATGAGTCATAGAACAGGTTTACCCAGGCACGACTATTCTTGGTATGGCTTTCCTTCCAGTTCACGGGATAGTTTAATGAAACGTATTCAGTACCAGGAACCAAGTTTTGATATACGTGCGAAATGGCAGTATAATAATTTCATGTTTTTGCTACAAGGCATGATCACAGAAAAAATTACCGGAAAGTTGTGGGAGGAAAATGTTCGTGAAAAAATATTCAAGCCTCTTGGCATGAATAAAACAAACTTCTCCATCAAAGATTTAGCAAAAGATGCAGACGCTTCTTTAGGATATTATGTAAAAAAAGATAGTATCATTAAAAAAATGGATTATTATAATATTGATGCTATGGGGCCCGCCGGAAGTATCAATAGCTCTGTAAATGAAATGGCTAACTGGGTAATGGCCTGGATAAACGGAGGTAAATTTAAAGGTACTCAGGTATTACCTGCCGCATATGTAACAGAAGCTATGAGCTCACAAATGGTTATTGGTGCAGCGCTTCCAAGCAAAGAGAAACCTGATGTTCATTTTTCTAATTATGGCTTTGGTTGGTTCTTAGCATCTTATAAAGGGCATTATAGAGTTGAACATGGCGGAAATATCGACGGCTTCTCAGCAAGCACCTGCTTCTTTCCTACCGATAGTGTAGGTATTATTGTACTTACAAACCAGAATGGTTCTTCTATGACTTCTATCGTAAGAAATTTGGTAGCCGATAGAATATTGAATCTTCCTTATTTTGATTGGAATAGCGATATTAAGCGAACTAGTGATTCTGCAAAAGCAAAAGCAAAACTAGCCGAAGCAAATAGTTCTGAAAATAAAAAAGGAAACACTTCTCCCTCTCATGCCCTAGCTGCATATGAGGGCTCATACGCACACCCCGGTTATGGCAGTTTTGATATCAGTGTGAAAAACGATTCTCTATTCGCTACACTGGGGAAAGAAATCTTATGGCTAAAGCATTATCATTACGATGTTTTTCAACCTTTTGATAAAGATGCTGAGGAAGGAATAGACACTACTAACAAATCACCTTTACGCGTACAATTTATAACAGATATCAGTGGTGATATCAATGAACTCATGATAGGTTTAGAGCCTGCATTACCCCCTTTAAAATTTAAAAAAACACCCAAAGCAAAACCATTAAAGAAAGAAGAACTACAGAAATATGTAGGTGAATACGACTTAGGTGGCGTGCTGGCAAAAGTATTTATCAAAGGAGAAAAAACGTTGTTTGTGCTTATTCCCGGACAACCAGAATATGAAATGGTGCCT
>JAIEQT010000142.1 GCA_019747455.1 Chitinophagaceae bacterium
ATCCAAAACCTAAAATAAAATGAAGAAATTCTTTGGAACACTTTTTTTGATTATCGGCTTAATTATAGTTACTATTTCGAGCATTGCCGCTACCGAATTGGATTGCGAAAAGAGAAAGTTTCTGTATCAGGCAAGGACCGAACTGGGTAATACTAGTTCAAATATTGATTCACAGCAAACCACTGCAGTAATTGCAGTATTTTTTGGTTTACTACTATTTATTATAGGACTGGTTTTAGTGCTGACAAAAAGTAAAAAGCAGCACGAACTGGAAGCTGAAGTTGCCTATCTAAAAAACGGAAAAGAAATTGCTATTCCACAAGACAATATCACTGAATTAGAGCAACTATTTGAGTTAAAGCAAAAGGGAGTTTTAACGGAAGAAGAGTTTTCAAAACGAAAGAAAAAAATATTAGAATAATTATTGTTAAATAGTAATAATAAGCGAAAATGAAAATATTCTTTATGCTGCTCGCTGTTGCATTGTTTATCTCTTGTAGACCAAGAGATTCAAATACCATTGTTGCTAAATCAACCGAAACCATTAATTGTAAAAATTCAATGGATGGGATTGAGTTTGAACCGAAAAAAACATATAAAAATGTCACAGAAGTTATCGGTAATTCCATATGGGTAGAAAAACAAGGACAAAAATTTTCGTTGGCACTACACTTTCAGTATAAAGATACTTTGTTAGTTTCTGAATCTCCGGGATGTTGGTTAAAGTTTCCTTATAAACAGGAGGGCAATAAACTAGTAGTTTTTTGGAACAACCAAGTAGATACAAAATATGATCCTGATATTGTAGAAGCAGTTTACAACGCAGACGAAAAATATCTGGGAAAACCTTTCATGATCTTAGAACTTGTTAATGACACCACATTTAGTGCAACCTACCCTATCGAACAGCTGGTTAAGGAAATAAATAATTCGAATAAGAAGAAGGTCTATTTCCCTGCCAGGTTTAATCTGGTACAGGATGGCGAAATGTATGATTAACTAATAATATCCGTTAAAAGTTTATTTATTTACGTCTACGATAAAAATTTGGAAATAGATGATGAAACTAGAAGCGTTACTTTTAAAAAAGTTAAATAAGGCGAACTGCTGTTAACAAAGGTTTCGCCTTATTTTCTTAAATTCGTTCCATGACCTTAAGAAGGTTTCATGTATTCAAAACAAACTAATAGATGTCCGAAGCTAATAACTTAGATTGGAGAACATACGAATCAATCACGAAATATATCTATGAGAATTTAGGTAGGCAGGCTGGTGTCAAAGTTAAAGGACATGGACAAAACTGTAAAGTTATTGGAAAGTCGGGTGTTAGTCACCAAATTGATGTTTTAACTACCCATTCCGATGGTATTCATAGCTATGACACCGCCATCGAATGTAAATATTGGAAAGACAAGGTAAATAAGGACATTGTTATGAAAGTTTCCTCAATTATTGAGGATGCTGGTATTACCAAAGGAGTGATAGTTACAAAGAGTGGTTTTACAAAAGATGGGCTGGAATATGCAAAGTTTAAAAACATCGGCCTTGTTGAATTAAGGGAACCGACCGACAAAGACCAAGAGACTACTTCAAAGGAAATAGAATTTGGAACGTTAGATATTAATATGAATATGACAGTTACTGGTCCAAAACTTTCAAAGATAGACATTGGTAACAATCGATTCCTGGAAGTCGAGGATGAACTTGAACTTTTCAATTATTTTATCATATTAAAAAATGGAGCTCGGG
>JAIEQT010000208.1 GCA_019747455.1 Chitinophagaceae bacterium
TCGCACAACAAATAGGTTTCCCATTGGTTATTCGCCCTTCCTTCACACTGGGTGGTACCGGCGGCGGTTTTGTACATAGCAAAGATGATTTAGATGCCGCGCTAGATCGCGGATTAAAAGCTTCTCCAATCCATGAAGTACTGGTTGAAAAAGCAGTACTAGGTTGGAAGGAGTATGAACTGGAGTTATTGAGGGATCAAAATGATAATGTAGTTATTATCTGTACAGTTGAAAATGTAGATCCGATGGGTGTACATACCGGTGATTCTATTACCGTAGCGCCAGCTATGACGCTTAGTGATACTGCATTTCAAGAGATGCGTAATAAGGCAATTTTGATGATGCGCTCGCTGGGAAATTTCGCAGGTGGTTGTAATGTTCAGTTTGCGCTTAATCCGGCTACTGAAGAATTGATTGCTGTAGAAATTAATCCACGTGTCAGCAGGTCTTCAGCACTGGCTTCAAAAGCAACCGGTTACCCTATTGCAAAAATTGCTGCAAAACTGGCTATTGGTTATAGTTTGGATGAATTAAAAAATCAAATTACAAAAACCACTTCTGCTTATTTTGAGCCCGCGCTAGATTATGTAATCGTAAAAGTACCTCGCTGGAATTTCGATAAATTCAAAGGAGCTAACGATACGCTCGGCTTACAAATGAAAAGTGTAGGTGAAGTAATGGCTATTGGTAGAAGTTTTACTGAAGCTTTACAAAAAGCTTGTCAGAGTTTGGAAAATGAAGCTGTTGGTCTTGGCTACTATGGTAAAAGCCTAATGAAAAATGAAGAGCTTCTCGAATATATTAAAACACCAAAGTGGGATCGCATCTTCCGTATTAAAGATGCGCTCATGCAAGGCACAACAGTAAAAACCATTTCTCAGGCAACCGGTATCGATCGTTGGTTTATTTACCAGATCCAAAATATTTGTACCATTGAGAAAGAAATAGCAAATTACAACTTAGATAGCCTACCGATTGAATTATTAAAAACCGCCAAAAAAGCCGGCTTTGCTGATGCACAAATCGCTAAGATCCTGAATGGTAACTGCACGGATGAAGAAGTGTATGAAAAAAGAAAGGCACTAGGTATTACGCGTGTTTATAAAATGGTTGATACCTGTGCGGCAGAATTCGAAGCAAAAACACCCTATTTCTATAGCACTTTTGAAGGGTAAAAAGCCTGTAGTACATTTGCTATATGGCAAAAGACAACCGGCAAATTTTCCAAACAGCTAATCCCACAAGATGGCAACGCTTCAAATGGGGCAGTCGCTTATTAGCTTTCGTATTGGTTATTGCGGTTATAGCTATTATCATCGGTCTCAGAAATGCCTATGTACCGGATATACCCATTTCTCAAAGCGCCAGCTTCAAAAAAATTCTTGAATCAACAGAAACAAAAGATTCTATCACCAAAGCTTATCAAGGTTTTCGAAAATTTATCGATAATAAGTGGGCCAAGGGAAAAGGATGCGGACAAAAAGAGGCTATTAATCTTTCAACCTCCGATAAGTTCAGCGATAGCCTGGGTATTCGCGCGGCTTTTTATGTAGACTGGGATCCACAAGCCTTCTTCTCACTAAAAAGACATGTCAATAAACTCAACTTAGTAATCCCGGAATGGCTGTTCTTCGATCCTAAAGGCGATTCCATGGTTGTTCGCAGAACAAAGCGCGGACACGATGCTATTAAAGCTGCAGGCATAGCTGTAATGCCAATGCTTACCAATAATATAGATGGTAATTGGGACG
>JAIEQT010000276.1 GCA_019747455.1 Chitinophagaceae bacterium
TGTCGGGAAGAATAGAATCACCCACCATTGCCGATGATGGCGGAAGAAAAACCTGCGGGGCGCTTTCTGGTGTTAAGTACAAAATGTCAGCAACTGATTTTCCTTGTTGTAAAATATACTGACAACGGGAAATATAAGTATGATAATCAGATACCATCGGCCACCATGTCTGTTTTCTATCCCAACGAACTCCATACGGACCCATCGTCATGCCGGGACGTAATGAATCAGCTAAGGGTTTGTGTTCAAAAGTGTGATAAAAAAAACGATTAATACCGGCTGCAAAAGCCCAGTCTCCCTGGTTCTTCATAGATCCGGGATATTGTTTCCACGCTTCGCTTCCTCCGGCGGTAAAGGCTTCTGCCTGAACGACCGGGATTCCTTGAATGTGTGCAACAGAAGTGGCTTCTATACAACTAAACGAAGAGTTAAATCCATACCCTTTGCTCCAAAACTCGCACATTGGATTATCTGCTACTGAGCCAAGTTCCAGGTCTGCAGTTAGGTTCATATCATAGGGTTCAATAGATAATCTCAACCCGTGTCGGTGCGCATATTTTTTTACTTGCCAGGCATGATATGCTAAAACTAATTCCTGACTAGTTTGCCGCAAATCCCATAAGAACCGTTCACTTACCTCCCGGTTCTCTACAATATTGCCAGCATAAACGGGAAAAAACGGTAAAGGATCATATCCTCTTCTTTTAATAAATTCCTGCCGGAATTTTGGTGTCCAATTTTGAGATCCCATTTCCCAGCTATCTATGTGGAGTACATGTAACCCTCCGAACTTTGTTGTATCAATAGTTCCTATATTATTGAGAATGGTACCTACGTATTTTTCAAGATGAGCATTTAAAGCAACTGTGTCAAATTTATCAGCTTCAAATCCTAAACCCTGGACAGGTGCGGGGCGGGTAACAGCCCCATTGTTGCGACTTCCAAATCTCATGATCGTCCAGTTACCAACAGGAGCTACCCAGTTTAATGTTCCATCAGGCCGAAGTTTATCCGTAAGGTCAATAATCTGATTTTTTTTGATGTCTGCAGCAGGTGCATCCGCATAATCACTAAATGAAGCTAAAAACGGTTTAACGCCTGGTTTTGAGCTAAATGGAGCACGATAATAAAGTGCTTTTTCATCAATGTCTTCTATTTTTTTATTAAGCGCAGGAGTTGGAAAGGCAAGCACGGCAACATCTTTATAGAAATCATTCCATTGTTTTTTTAATTCCGGAGAAAACACTCCTTCACCAAAATATGGCTTTTTGGGTAATGGTACGGGGAGTTTAATTTTATGGTTACCTGGTCCTGAAACATAAATTGTACTGGAAACCAAATGTTGCATCGACTGGTCAGGAGCAACCCAAGGCCCGCCACTTCCGTTCCATCCAGGCCCTATTCCCAATGTCATTCTGATTCCTAACTTTTCACATTCAATCACTGCGTGCTTAAACAATTGCTGCCATTGGGTACTTAAAAAATCAACAGGGCCGCGGGGAATTCCTACATTTACTTCAAGGAATATGACATTTCGAATACCGGCCTTTTTCATTGATTCTAAATCCTTAGTCATGCCATCCTGTGAGAGATTCCCATCCATAAAATACCAATAAACGCCAGGACGGGATGAATCAGGAGGATTAAGAAAAGCCTCTTTGAAAGTTTTTATATCAGACTGAACAGGTTTTATACCACAACCATAAAAGAGAAGCGCTGCAATTACGAAATAAATACTAATAACAACTATTTGAG
>JAIEQT010000433.1 GCA_019747455.1 Chitinophagaceae bacterium
CAAACTTAGGTAGGGTATTTGTTGAGGCTCAGCTATTTCCTTCAGATATTGAAAAATTCAAAAGTGTTACCGCATTCACGACAATATCGAAAACTGACACATTATCGTATAAACTGAAAATGGTAAATACTGCTCAATCGGTGAATAGTGGTAACCAATCTCAAAAGCTAATATTCGAGATCATTAATCCGAATGGCCAATTCAAAATTGGGGAGAACATAAATGTTCGGATAACGAAAAATAATATTGTTCGGGAGTTGGTGCTACCCAATGAAGCTATTACAAGTGTGAACGGTAAACCCGCCATATTCATAAAAGATAAGGCGGAACAGTATAGTATTAGCTTTATTGTAAAAGGTCAGAGTAACGATAAAGCCACTGTGGTAAGCAAAGGAGCAGAAGATGGCGAACGGGTTGTTATTTCTAATGTGTATCAAATGAAAATGATGTATTTAAATCAATAACCAAAATAAACAAACATGAAAAATGTATTAATGACGTTCCTGCTAATGGTAACTTTTAACGCAACTTTTGCGCAAAATGGCGACAAAGAAGCTGTAAAGACAGTACTGAATGAGTACAAAAAAGCAATTGAGAAATTAGACACAGCGGGTGTTGTGAGTCTTTTTGTAAAAGACTCTAAAGTGTATGAACAGGCGAGCGATGAAGGTACAATTGGTCATTATCTGGAACACCATCTAGGTCCTGAACTAAAGGAGTTTAAATCCTTCACTTATAGTAATTATAAAATCGATGTAACGATTACGGGCGATTATGCTTTTTCTACTGAAACCTATATTTATACGATTATTCTTGCTAAAGATAGCAAAGAATTTAAAAGCCAAGGAGTAGCTACTTCAGTTTTAAGAAAAACAAAAGATGGCTGGAAAATTGTTCAAACACATTCTTCATTTAGAAAAGCTAAATAAATTTTTAACCATAAATAAATACAAAATGAAACAACTAAAGTCAATGATGCTAATACTGATTGCATCAATCTCTTTTACTGTATTGCAAGCACAGGATACGAAAACAGACACCTTTAAAGTATGGGGTAATTGTGGGATGTGTAAAAAAACAATTGAGAAAGCTGCTAAAATAGATGGCGTTGAAAAAGCAGAATGGAATAAGGAAACAAAAATGTTTACTCTATTGTATAACCCGACTGTTACAAATAATGAAAAAGTGCAAAAAGCAATTTCTTTAGCAGGTTACGATACAGAAAAATTTACGGGTGATGATAAAGCTTATGAAAAACTTCCTGGGTGCTGCCACTATGAGCGAAAGAAGTCAAAAGAATAAATCAAGATTTTATCAATATTAAAACAAATAGTAAAATGAAACAAGTATTTAAAGTAGTAATGCCAATATTAACTATTGGGATCATCATCTTTTTTTCGGCATGCAATGGCGGTGGCGATAAAAAAAGTACTGTAACCGATACGTCAAAGGCAGTAATGTCTCACGAGGGGGGTGATCATGTATATGCCTGCCCCATGCACCCTGAAGTAACTGGTAAGGAAGGTGATACCTGTCCTAAATGTGGAATGAAACTTGAGCACAATGATAATGCCGGTGGTCCAAGTAATGTTAGTATGCAGTTTACCAGTAGTCCTGTTTCTCCAAAACCGGGAGAAGAAGTTACTTTATCCATGACTCCTAAACTAAAGGATAAACCTACTGAGCAGGTACCATTAGATGTTGAACACACTAAAAAGATACACCTTATTGTGGTGAGTGATGATTTAAGCTGGTT
>JAIEQT010000422.1 GCA_019747455.1 Chitinophagaceae bacterium
GCTATTGAATATTTCTTCTTCGAAGGCAAACAATCCATTCGGCTGCCAAGAAAATCTACGATTCCATTCTTCCATAAACGCTTCTCCGCAACTGGTTTCGAATACGCGTGCGATAGATGTTTCCTTTTGGGTAGGATAGAACACTAAGCGAACGTTTTCTGGTCCTTTGAAGCTTACATGGGTATCTGTATGCTCATTTTTCACAAATCCTGATTCTTGTAAAAAACTGATGAGTTGATCAACCGATCCAGTGAAAACCCATTCCAGTTGATTGATGATTTCCATTTGTCTTCTGAACTCACCGGTTAAGATAACGGTATCTGCCCCGAATACTGATTTTAGTTTATTATCTATCTGGTTGGCGTATTCTTCTACCTGCTGATAGAGATATCTGCCTAAGGTTCCTAAATAAAACTGAATGGATTCTTTAATATTCTGTTGTGTTTTCTCTCCAAAACCCTTGTAAAGGGTCAGTCTGTTTTCTTCACAAGCATATAGTAATTCCCCGATCGATTCTATCTCCAAATCTTTCCAAATGGTGGCGATTTTTTTGGGACCAATTCCTTTGATGCCTAACATTTCTAAAATGCCGGGTGGGGTTTTTGCCAAATATTCTTCTAAGGCGCTTAGCTTACCTGTTTGCAATTGCTCAACTACTTTTTTCCCTGTGCTCTCTCCAATGCCTTTTAAAGCAAAGATTTGATCGGAGGGGAGGGTAGATAGCTGAACAGGTAATTTCTCAATGGTAAAAGCGGCACTACTATAAGATTTGGCTTTGAATGAATTATCTCCATGGATATCCATCAATTTACCCAGTAACGAAAAGTTGTCGGCAATAGCATAGTTGTCAAGCATCATCTAAAATAAGGAAGATGCGTAATATATAGGATAAAAAAATCCTCCCGCCAGGGCGGGAGGATCAAATCTATTTCTGCTTTAGAAATAAGAAGAGAGTTACTTCTTCTTAGCGGCTTTTTTAGGAGCAGCTTTTTTAGCAGCTTTCTTTGCAGCTTTTTTAGGAGCAGCTTTTTTAGCGGCTTTCTTAGGAGCAGCTTTTTTTGCAGCCTTCTTAGGAGCGGCTTTTTTAGCAGCTTTTTTTGCAGTTGCCATGTTTTTTAGATTTAATGGTTAGTAAATAATACATTAAAAATAAAAAACTATTTGGAACTACAAAAAAAATTTTTTATGCAGTTGCTTCTGCGGGTAAAACGGATACCGTTGTTTTGTCGGATTTACCCTTTTTAAATTCTACAACACCATCTGCTAAAGCAAATAAAGTGTAGTCAGAACCCACGCCAACATTTTTACCGGGATGGTAAACAGTACCTCTTTGGCGAATGATGATATTACCTGCTAATGCCGGTTGACCACCATAAATTTTTACACCAAGGCGCTTACTCTGTGAGTCGCGACCATTCTTAACGCTACCTTCCCCTTTCTTGTGTGCCATAGTAGTATGATTTTATAATAAAGAACGAGCCTTTATAATCTTATTTAATTAAGCGATGCTTTCGATTTTAATTCTTGTGTAATGCGTACGGTGACCGTGTTTCTTGCGAAAACCTTTTCTTCTTTTCATTTTAAAAGCAATCACTTTATCACCTTGTACAAGGTCGCTGATGATTTCTGCTTTCACGGTTGTTTTAACGGCACCACCTGTGGTAATGCTTCCGTTATTATCAACAAATAATACTTCGTTGAATTCTACTTTGTCTCCGGTTTTACCCTGCAGGTGAGGAACATACAGGCTTTGACCTTA
>JAIEQT010000514.1 GCA_019747455.1 Chitinophagaceae bacterium
TTCGCTCGCGCCAATATGTTGATGGCAAAGGTATGAAGCGTGTTGGAGAAGCTCTTTACTCATTACTTTAAAATTAATTAAGTACACTTATGAATTACAATAAATTACTAGACTCAGATAGTTTTAAGGCTATTTTTATTGCTGAGGCAGGCATTAATCATGACGGAGATATGGAAAAAGCTAAAAGAATGGTTGATGCAGCTGTAGAAGCTAAAGCTTATTATGTAAAATTTCAAAGTTTCAAATCAGATAAATTGGTAACACCTAATGCGCTTACAAGCACTTATATTGATAAAGGAAGCCACAAAGGTGAATCTTTTAAGGATTTACTGAAAAGACTTGAACTTACTGAAGAAAATCATTATGAATTAAAATCATATTGCGACTTAAAAGGCATCAAGTTTCTTTCAACAGCATTCCACCCAGAGTCTGTAGATTTTCTTATGAAGATTGGAATTGACCTTATCAAAGTCGCATCAGGTGATTTAACTAATATACCTTTATTACGGCACATGGCGTCTACTAACTTACCCATTGTCATGTCAACCGGAATGGCAACACTTGGTGAAATAGAAGAAGCATTAGAAGCTATCACAAAGGAGGGCAATAATCGCATTGTACTTATGCATTGTATATCATGGTATCCTGCAGATATTGAGACAACTAACTTGCGATTCATGCAAACTCTTAAATCAGCATTCGGATATCCTGTGGGCTATTCCGATCATACACTTGGGATCAATATGACCATTGCAGCACGAGCAATGGGAGCCTGCATACTGGAAAAGCATTTTACACTTAACTCAAAAGAGTTCGGCCCTGATCACGAAGCATCATTTGAACCTGATGAAATGATTTCGCTTGTAAAAGGCATTCGTGAAGTAGAAGCTGGACTTGGCAGTACTGTCCGTCAGTTTGGCGAAAAGGAAATAGGGCAAAGAAAAGTACACCGCAGAAGTATTGTAGTGTCACGCCAAATAAACAAAGGAGATATTTTTTCACTAGATAATTTGATAATCAAGCGCCCTGGAATCGGAATAAAACCGAAATATCTATATCAAATCCTTGGCATGAAAGCCACACAATATCTGGAGCCCGAAGAGCTACTCAAATGGAGTGATATCGAAAACATATAATTAAATAGAGTTTGAATAAGATCATTTTAATCGGAGCAAGAATTGACGGGCAAGCAGGTGTGGTACTAGATACGCTGGAAGAGATTGGTGGTTACGAAGTCGTTGGTTTTTTAGATAATACACCAAACCTACATGGAAGCCTAATAAATGGGATTCCAGTAATGGGCTCCTCTGCCGAAATAGGAAACACTAAATTCGGTGACGACTTCTACTTCCATATCGCCATAGGAGACAATATAGCTCGGGCTGCTTTATATGATGCTTTGAAGAAAGCAAACCTTCCTGTACTAACAATTATTCATCCCACTGCATTTGTTAGCAAATATGCCCACATCCATGAAGGATGCTTCATCGGCCCAATGGCGGTTGTTAATACTGGTTGCATTTTGCAGCCAGTAGCACTAATCAACTCCGGAGCTATCATTGAGCATGACAACCGTATTGGAAAAGCCGTACATATGGCGCCTGGAGTTAAAACAGCAGGAAGGGTAAGGGTAGATGATTTTACATTTGTTGGCATAGGCTCTACCATTTTACCAGATATCCATATCGGAAGTGCAGCTATGATTGGCGCTGGCTCAACAGTAGTAAAAGATGTCGATAGTAAAACTACGGTTATTGGCT
>JAIEQT010000330.1 GCA_019747455.1 Chitinophagaceae bacterium
CAAACCGGTAACCAAAGCAAAGCTCATGAGCCCAACCAGCGCTTCCATAGAAGCCACAAAGCTGGCTACGAAGCCAATCGGGTTTACGCGCCCATAACCTACGGTAGTAAAGGTTTGCGCACTGAAAAAGAAAGCTTCTCCAAATTTTTCTCCATCGGTATTAGCAACCATACCATCTAAATGGTCTATACCGATGATAAGATAAATATTAGCGAAAAAAAGATTGATCAACAGGAAAAAGAGTAGGATAGAACTGAGGAACTTCCATAGGGGCATAGACAATAAGCTATGATAAAGATTGAGTCGTCTCCAAAAAGGAAGCCCTTTGGGTTCTATATTTGGAATCCCATTTTTGTTGAAGAATCTTCCGCCACTGAGGGTTGAATTGGTAGCCAGGCCGGTTTCTTCGGCCTGTTTAGCTCTTTTATTAAGGAATGATATGGCCATTTTTGTGAATTCAACGTGAAGATAAATGAAATGTGCGGAAGCTAAAATCCATTGTAGCGGCGTATCTTTGCACCCTTATGAAGCAGATTAGGAATTTTTGTATCATCGCCCATATTGATCATGGTAAAAGTACATTGGCAGATAGGTTGTTAGAGCATACCAAAACTATTGGTGAAAGGGATATGATGAACCAGGTATTGGATGATATGGATCTGGAGCGCGAAAAAGGTATCACGATTAAAAGTCACGCTATCCAAATTAACTATACCCATAAAGGGGAGCAATATGTATTGAATTTAATTGATACGCCCGGTCACGTTGATTTTAGTTATGAAGTGAGTAGGGCTTTGGCTGCTTGTGAGGGGGCTTTATTACTGGTAGACGCCTCTCAAGGTATTCAGGCGCAAACGATCAGTAATTTATATCTGGCCATCGATAATGATTTGGAAATTATTCCGGTGATCAATAAAATTGATATGGATGGTGCTAAAATTCCTGAAGTAACAGATCAGATCATCGACTTGATTGGTTGCAAGCAAGAAGATATTTTATTGGCCAGTGGTAAATCGGGAATTGGGATCGAAGAAATATTACAAGCTATTGTAGAACGTATTCCGGCACCGGAGGGCAGTGTGGAGGCACCTTTACAAGCGTTGATATTTGATAGTGTATACAATAGCTTCCGGGGAATTATCGTATACTATCGAATCTTAAATGGGGTGTTGAAAAAGAATGATAAGATCCGTTTCATATCTACAGGCAGTGATTATACAGCGGATGAAGTGGGTGTATTAAAGTTGAATATGACCCCCAAAGACGAAGTGAGAGCAGGAGATGTAGGCTATATTATCACCGGTATTAAAAACGCCAAAGAAGTTAAAGTAGGAGATACCATTACGTTGGCGGCTAATCCGGGCGAATTGATTCATGGATTTGAAGAAGTAAAACCGATGGTATTTGCGGGTATTTTCCCGGTGAATACGGATGAGTTTGAAGAGTTGCGAGATTGTATGGATAAGCTACAACTGAACGATGCTTCTTTAACTTTTGAATTAGAAACTTCTCAGGCATTAGGTTTTGGTTTCCGATGCGGCTTCCTTGGGTTGTTGCATATGGAGATTATTCAGGAACGTTTGGAGCGGGAGTTTAACCAAACGGTTATTACAACGGTACCTAACGTTAGCTTTAATGCATACACTACACGGGGAGAGAAAATTATTGTAAACAACCCGGCCGAAATGCCCGATCCGGTTAAGATTGATAGAATTGAAGAGCCCTTTATTAAAGCTCAGATCATTACCCTGCCGGATTATATC
>JAIEQT010000032.1 GCA_019747455.1 Chitinophagaceae bacterium
ATTGGATTACCCGGAACGATTGATAAAGACATTGCCGGAAGCGATTTTACCATTGGCTTTGATACAGCCGTAAATACCGCTATTCAGGCTATTGATAAAATCAGAGATACGGCAGATGCCCACGACCGTTTGTTCATTGTTGAAGTTATGGGTAGAGATGCCGGATACATTGCCTTACACAGTGGTATTGCAACCGGTGCTGAAAACATTTTGATACCGGAAACAAAAACAGATATTGAAGAACTCATCAGCTCTTTAACAGAAAAAGAAAAAAGAAAAAAATTAGTAAACCTGGTGGTAGTTGCTGAGGGCGAAGAATTTGGAGGTGCAAATGAAATTGCCGCTATCATTAAAGAGCGCTTACCACAGGCCGATACCCGGGTTTGTATTTTGGGGCATATTCAGCGTGGAGGCTCCCCCACTTGTTTAGATAGGCTAATAGCCAGTCGAATGGGTTTTCATGCAGTAGAATGTTTATTAAACGGGAACCACAATGTAATGGCTGGTATTTTAAACAATAAAATGCATTATACCGCTTTGGATAACGCTATCAAAGCAAAACAAAAAATTTCAGACGATTGGTTGAGAATTGTAAAAATCTTAGCCAGCTAGTTTTATAACGAATTAATCCCCATTATGTCAAAAAATCTCGACAAGTACCTGCACAAAAACATGGACAAAGAAGCAGGTGTAAAACACGTTTCACATCGTACGAAAATTGTAGCCACGGTTGGTCCGGCTTGCGATACCTACGATAAATTATTAGACTTAGTAAAAGCAGGTGTAAATGTATTCCGGCTTAACTTTTCTCATGGCAGCCATGAAGATAAACTGGCTATCATAGAACATATCCGAAACATTAATAAAACCCAACCGTATAATATTTCTATTCTGGCCGATTTACAGGGCCCAAAATTACGGGTTGGGGAAATAGAGAATAATGCGCTCGATTTAAAAGTGGGCGATGTGCTTACTTTTACTAATGAGAAATGCATTGGTACCAAAGAAAAAATTTATGTTTCCTACCCCAACCTGGCAGGAGATGTTGTACTGGGAAATATTATTTTAATAGACGACGGAAAAATTGAAGTAAAAGTTTCCGGGATTGAAAAAAATGGCGATGTAAAAGTTATCGTAACGCTTGGTGGTATTCTTTCTTCAAAAAAAGGAATCAATTTACCTGATACAAAAATTTCTCTCCCGGCCTTAACGGATAAAGATTTAAAAGATCTGGAATTCATCATTGAGCAACAATGCGATTGGGTTGCTTTAAGTTTTGTACGAAGCGTGAAAGACATTGTGATCTTACGTAGCAAACTCGATGAAAAGAAAAGCAAAACAAAAATCATTGCTAAAATAGAAAAACCGGAAGCACTAATCAATATCCGTGATATCATTATCGAAAGTGATGCTATTATGGTGGCACGTGGAGATTTAGGGGTAGAATTACCGGTTGAGCAAATCCCGCTTATTCAGAAAGAACTGATCAGAAAATGTATACATCGTGCCAAACCGGTGATCGTAGCCACACAGATGATGGAAAGTATGATGGAGCGCGTAAAACCAAACCGCAGTGAAATTACCGATGTGGCCAATGCCGTGTTAGAAGGAGCAGACGCGGTGATGTTAAGTGGTGAAACTGCTGCAGGCCAACACCCAACCTTGGTAGTCGAAACGATGCGAAAAATTATTGCGGAAGTAGAGGCCAAAAGATCCCAGCTTGACCTCGGAAAACTGAAGCTGGGTCGCCGGAATGAGATCATCG
>JAIEQT010000163.1 GCA_019747455.1 Chitinophagaceae bacterium
CACAGGTGGTCGTTAAGTCAGGTTTGACTGTGCACTGAAACTGCACCTACCTCAAAAAAACATCAGAGAGTAAATAGAAAATGAATTAATCTATTAATTCAATCTATATGGCTTGTTTTAATTTTTATCTGCTCTTCCGGAATTTGCAACTTTACCAACTGTTCTTTTATTTTTTGAAAAGTAGTGTTGTCTTTACCTTGGATGTTTGATTGCGCCTGAAACAAAATAATTGGGCGAATATATTTGCCAGTTTCTTTCTCTTCTTCTTTTGAATGCAGTTCTAGTTGGCGTTGCAAATGCAAAGCGCTGGTAATTACTTCTTCTTTTTTGTGATGATTATATACAATAACAGGTAGTTTTACCATATTCTCCTTTTTCAATGCTAATGCATTTACAAAAGAAATAATGTTGCTACTTTCTTTTGGCGTAGCCGTTAAATCTAAAATTAACGAAGGATTAAGGTTTTGCAACATTTCCTTACTCAAATCACTTTCGGCATTGTGACTTTCATCTACAATAACAATAGGATTTAGGCTACGTATGATATTGATTAAAGCAGTCTCGTCTGTATCTGGTAAAACCAAATCTTTATTTAAAATGGTATCTCGAAACGTTTCTAATGCTCCGTTTTCTTGATATACTTTTCTATCTTCTTGTTTTCGAGAGTTTACACGCAAACTACTGAAATTGAACACAAAAATATTTAACTGTTCTGTTACTGACGATGGATTGAAATTGGCACCCTGCAACAACTGTTCTTTTTCGTAAACTTCTACCCGATTGCTGAACAAACTGTTTAGTTTTTCGCGGTACGGATGATGCGGATTAGATAAATTTTTAACGGTTTGTTGCAACAAATTTGACCACGGCACCAGCCATACCACCGCTTTTGGATTACCCTTGTTAAAATGTTTGTTGATACTGTGCAAAGCATTTACGGCTATAAAAGTTTTGCCACCAGCAGTAGGCACTTTTATGGCAATATGCACTGCATTTGGTACGTGATCTACGTAAGGTTTCATCCCTGTAATGGTACCATCTAATTGTGGGCTGTAAGCAACGCCCAATTTATCTTCCCAATATTGGGCAAAAGCTTTTGCAGGGCTTTGGTGTTGCTGTACATAATCTAAAAACTGTTCTAAATCTTTGATTACCTTTTGTTGATAGGGTTTTAATTCCATTGCTTACAGTTTTGAAATATCTCGTGGAATTTTTTTGAATACGATGTGATATTTATCCATCAGTTTTTCGTTAAGCAAACACACATCGGCATAAATTACATATTGAGATGCTTTGGTTTTTAGCTTACGTAAAAAAGTTTCGTCTAATGCAGTTAAACTGTCTTTTTCATAGAAAAAATAGTATGCTGTTCCGTTTTTTGCACCTAACAAATAGCTTTCTTCTTGCTTTTGATAAACTTCTTTGGTTTCGGCAAACCAAACATATTCTCTTATCTTTTCTTCGTCAACAATTTCGTTTAAGTTACCATCTTCGTTAAATAGTGTTTCGCCTAAAGTGTAATAATCGAAACTTCCTCCAGTACCTCCGGCATCATTTGCTCCCCCTTTGGGGGTTGGGGGGATATAACCCTTAATTACTCTTTTTACTCTTTCTGCTGTGATGGTTTCGGCATAGTCTTCCATTTCTATTAAAATGAATTTGCGGTTGCCACCATCTTGTTTATTGAGATTTAACACAGCGTGTGCGGTAGTGCCAGAACCCGCGAAACTGTCAAGTATGATGGAGTTTTTGTCGGCAGTGAGTTGAA
>JAIEQT010000630.1 GCA_019747455.1 Chitinophagaceae bacterium
CAGGGAAACTGCTGCAGCAACATGCATTTGATCATTTATCAGACGAAAAATTATCAAAAATGAATCGATGTATCAGTAAACTTAATCAGCGTAGTTTATTGATCGATCGTAATCATGTAGAATCAGAACTATTGGAATTATGCTGTGAAGCCAATTTATACAGTGAAACTACTACGCCGCAAGTACTTCAACAATGGATGGCGGTAATGAATAGTTTTGGTAAAGAGGATATAGGTACAGCCGATGCTATGATGGAACAGGCAGATTAATAGTAAAAATGGTGCCAACACCCGGTTCACTTTGTTTGATAAATAGTTGACCTTTATGATATTGCTCTATAACTCTTTTGCTTAGTGATAGACCAATACCCCAGCCTCTTTTTTTTGTGGTTACCCCCGGCGTAAATACTTGCTGTTGGAGTTGTTTGCTCATCCCTTTTCCCGTATCATGAATATCAATACTCAGCCATCTTGTATTTGGTTGATAAAACTCGATAGTAATTTTTCCTTTACCCTCAATAGCATCAAGCGCATTTTTTATCAGGTTCTCGATCACCCAATCAAAAAGTGTGGGCGATAGTAATAGCTTGGTATTTTCAAATGTATTACAATTGATATCAAATTGTACATTGCCACTACTCCTGCCTTTCATATAATCTACTACTTTTCTAACTTGATCAACAGGAGCTATGCTTTCGGTTTTAGGGGAGCTTCCAATCTTCCCAAACCTATCACTTACCAATTGCAAACGATCGATATCTTTTTCTATTTCGCCTGCTATGAAAGCTGTTTCTTTTTTTTCCTTTAATAATTCTAGCCATCCCTTTAAACTACTAACAGGCGTGCCTAACTGATGCGCTGTTTCCTTTGCCATAGAAGCCCATAAGTGATTTTGTGTACTGTTATATTGTGTTTGTAGGTTAAAGAACGCAAAAGCTACGAATAATGCAATAATGAGTAGTTGTACATAGGGGTACCATCGAACGGCTTTCTGTAATTCACTTTCGCCATAATAATAGGAATTGATCAGCAAAGGTTTTTCGCTTACAATAAATCTGATAGGGTATGGGTTATAGCGTTTGAATTCAATTAATTTTTTTGTTAAATAACTACTGTCCGATTGTATAAGCGTTGAATCAAGATTTATATAATTACCAGTTGGTAAGCCTTTTTCATTGGTTTCAATAATGGGGATTTCTTTATTCTCCGTAGAAATCTTTGAGGCTAAATTGATACTTGCTGTATCTGTACTATTTAGTATTGTTCTTTCTGCCTCAACCCATGCCTCTGCATTTTTTCGCTCTTCTATGGCAATCTTTTTAGCTACATAATTTGAATATATAATGGTACTGCTTACAATAATAATAGCGGCTAGCCATAAGAAAAATTTCCAATTCAATTGTGTCCCAAGCATACACTAAAATAATGCTTATTATATAAAAGAAACAGCCCCGATTTATACGAGGCTGTTTTCTGGATATTGTAAAATATTGTGAGGATGCTTAGCTAAATAATCCACCCTTTTTTAAGGTTTTTGTTCCCTGGCCAATCTTAAAACCATTATTATAAATCTCAATCTTGTAATCCCCTTCTTTAAAACGATCTGTTTGTTTCCAATCAAAACTTACCGGAATAATTTTATTCTGTTCGTAATTCACGGAAACCTTACTGGTGTAAGCCTTAGAACCCTCCTCACGAGTATTAAAATTACTTCCTTCAGAGATTACATTGCCATCAGGGCCGGTAACTACTACATAGAAATCCTTAGTG
>JAIEQT010000021.1 GCA_019747455.1 Chitinophagaceae bacterium
AGAATCAAGGTGCATTTACAAAACGTATAGCAGTTGAAATATGGAAAACTCGAAGGGGAGTTTCCCACATTTCAACTGCTCAATAATAACAACAATTTAACCTTGACACAGTTTAGTTTACACTCCCAAATCTGACAGGTGATGAGCTTACTATTTTTTTACAATAGTTCGTTAAACTTTTGGGGATAAGCAGGGAGGGAATAGGATGACAAAAAAATACCCCCAATAACTAGCATTTTAGAAGTTCCTTTAACCACTTCTTCTTTGCATGACTATCGAGGGTAATACTATTTATAAAAATCTAATAACAAGGATATTAAGAAAAATGCCAGCAATTAATAAATGGAGGCAAGATTTTTTGATTGAGACCTTTTTGCTTTTCTTGAGCATCAAAGGTCGGATTAATTTTCTTCAGCTGGGGAGGTATGGCGAATATACGGAACAGCGCTATCGTCAGCAATTCGAATTACCATTTGATTTTTTATCATTCAACAAAGAATTGGTTATGGAGAATGGGAGTGGCTCTTATGTGATAGCAATCGATCCCACCTTTATTTCAAAGTCTGGCAAAAAAACGCCTGGATTTGGCAAATTTTGGTCAGGGCAAGCATCATCAGTAAAAGACGGCTTGGAACTGGTGGGCATAGCCACGATTGATATTGATAATCATACTGCTTTTCATTTAGATGCTCCACAAACCATGCCGAGGGCAAATCAGACACTGCCAGAAATCTATGCTGAGATGCTCATTTCACGCAAAGAGCAACTCTTCGCGCTCTCGAGCGTGGTTGTAGCAGATGCTTATTTCTCCAAAAAAGCATTCGTTAATCCCCTGTTAAAAAATGAATTTATGTTGGTCGGTCGCCTGAGGAAGGATGCTAATTTGCTATATCTCAACAAGGAAAAATCTACGGGGAAACGTGGTAGGCCAAAAAAATATGCTGGAAAAGTGGACCCGAAAAATATCAATAAAGATTACCTAGAATTGGTTCCGAGTACCGATTTGGAAACAACGCTATGCACAGCTATTGTTTACTCCAAATCATTCAAAAGGGAGATCAGAATCGTGATAATGAAAAAGACCAATGATACGCATGATACCCCAAAAATCTATTTCTGTACAGATACGCAGATGGCAGCTGGACGTATTATTCAATATTACAAAAGTCGATTTCAAATTGAATTCCTTTATAGGGATGCTAAGCAACACACCGGGCTAAATCACTGCCAAGCTAGAAGTGAAAACAAACTCAACTTTCACTTCAATACCGCATTAACTGTGCTTAATTTGGCAAAGGCTACACATTGGTTGAAAATTCCAAAAGAAGACAGACGTTCATTTTCAATGAATGATGTTAAAACGATCAATCACAACACTTTACTCATTAATCGATTTTTAGTCAAGTTCGGTATTGACCCTAACTCTACTAAAAATCAATCAAACATCAATGACCTAATTTATTATGGTACTATCGCCGCTTAAAACTTAACGAACTATTGATAGATGTAATAGGTTTAGTGAAATTTTTAAAAATTTTAAAATTTCACTTTAGTTAAAATTGTTACATTGGCCCAGCGTTTTGAAAGTGTCTTTGTCAGATGTTTGGGAGCTTGTTTGGATACTTCATCGTTCAAGGGGCATGTCAAAGACTGAAAAATTTAAAAGACTTTTTAACGTTTACAATAAAACACTAGTCAACAAGTAAAGTAGATTACTTTATATAATTGCCGTAATCATTCTAACCATCACCGTAATTATTTTACATACACA
>JAIEQT010000324.1 GCA_019747455.1 Chitinophagaceae bacterium
TCAGGTTTATCGAGAGGCCGCTTCGGGAGCAAATGGAGGTAAAAGTGGGGGAGGATGTGGATGTAATTAAATATGTATTATATATATGATTTATTCCACTGGCAATGGTGGCAATGTATTTCAGTGTACTGAGTGCATTTGCTCAAGTGACACCAAAAGATAGCACCAGTTATTATAAACGTAAACTGAAGTTAGAAGAAGTCAATTTTGTTTCGGGGTATTACCAATCAGGATGGGAATAACTCTGCCGTGACGGGAGGTATAGGTACCGAGCAGCTGACTGATTTGGCAAATGTAATTGATATTAAATTGTCGAAGTACGATAAGAAATATCGAAAACATAGTCTCAATTTTGAACTGGGTGTAGATCGTTATACCTCAGCATCATCAGTCAATATTGGGAGTAATGTTGGTGATGAAATTATGTCTGCCGCATATAGGCAGGACCTTCGCATTTACCCGTCTCTCAGATGGAGTGTCCAAAATGAACAAAAAGGCACCAGCTTCGGATTAACTAGATCGGAATCCTACGAATATGATTACCTATCATATGGGGCTGCACTTGACTTTAGTCAGTTATCCAAAGATAAAAACCGAGAGTTTAGCTTAAAGGCTCAAGCATTCTTCGATACATGGACGGTGATATTGCCTGAAGAATTACGGCCCCCTGGCTATGGATCAGGTAATGTAGGAGATCCCACACCAGTGGATCACTCGCCACGTAACTCCTTCAGCTTGGCACTTTCGTTGTCGCAGGTGATTAATGCTCGAATGCAGGTGCTGATTATTTTGGAGCCTGGCTATCAGCATGGTTTGCTTGCAACAAAATATCAGCGCGTTTATTTTGTGGATGGTTCTGAAAAAGCGGAAAATCTTCCCGATGCGAGGTATAAATTGCCTATTGGTTTAAGAATGAATTATTTTTTAGGTGATCGAGTAATTATTCGGTCTTTTTACCGCTATTATTTTGATAACTGGGGCATCAGTGCCCATACGGCCGATTTAGAGCTGCCCGTTAAGATTACCCCTTTTTTCTCGTTGAGCCCATTTTATCGGCTCCATGCTGAGAGTGGAGCAAGATATTTCGCACCTTATGCAATGCACCAGGTGCGTGATTCTTTTTATACGAGCGACCATGACCTTTCTACACTGACTAGCAATTTTATGGGTGTTGGTCTCAAATTAACGCCACCCAAAGGCATATTAGGCTGGAATCATTTAGCTTCTGTGGAATTTCGTTATGGACATTACACGCAGTCGAATGGTTTAAATGCCAATTCGTTGGGGTTGGCACTAAAATTTAAATAAAAGATTAATAGGTCGGTATAGATGGAGCTATCACAAGTTGTGTTTATCAATATTTGATAGATGAATATATTTAACCTATAGGTATAGGCACTGTTGTCCCTTTAAAAAATCCCTGCTAAAAGCATTTTGGCGCATTTTTATTGTCATTTTTTATGGCAAATCGAAGATTGTATTCCCGTATAACTGTACAATTCTGCTTCTAAGAGCATTTAAGTAGGAAATGTTGGGCGACTTAAATGCCCATATCTATTAACCTATGATAGCTCCATTCTATACTTTATGCTTCTTTGGCGTCTATTACCACAGCCGAAATACCTAGTGCAGTCGCTATAATCAAACAGATCACTTTACTTGTGATTAAGAACCCTCCATTTTGGATTTTCATCTCTTCAGTATTCATCTGATGAATACTCATTGCATTTAATTTTTCTTTTGTCATAATGAGCTTGTTTTTAATTATGCTGGAT
>JAIEQT010000643.1 GCA_019747455.1 Chitinophagaceae bacterium
CTTCTTCATATTTTACGTTTTAAAGTTAACTATTTAGTCTACTTTCAAAACGTACTATTTTTGGGGGAGCTTACAGTGTCATCATAACGAATGAATTCCCTTTAGTATCCTGGAACTGTTTGTGATCTTTCAGGTACTGTCTAATCGCTTCGTATTCCGCCTGGCTACCGACTAGCGCGGCAAAATCAACGTCCTTGGTTTTCCTGAATGCTTTGTTGCCCCTTGCATACCAGATATCACGGGCAATGGCACCGATCAAATAGTAGTCGATACCCAAATGTTTGAACGCCTCTTCCAGCGCATCAAATACTTCTTTTAATTCACTTTCTTTAACGTCGCTCAAATTCATCTTTCAGGTAATTATCATAAATCATTTGTGCTGTCTCTATACACCGTGGATCGTCTGTGATAACCAAATCCGCGTAGACAAGTAATGGAGGGGCAATATCAAGGTTGGGATTAGCGATATCACCCTCTTGCCAGAATTTTTTATAAATCTCTACATTGCCTTTTATGTCAGGAATTAATTTGAACTTTTTAAGTACCTCGTTCTTTGGCAACGTTGTGTATAATGTAAATATTTCAGCATGTAAATACCTCGTTATTCTTTCTGCTGCCGGTTCTCCCCCGAGTACCATTTCATTTGTATTGAATTCATAATTGAGCAGTAGATTGCGAGCCGTTTCATCATTGCCAAATCTGAAATTTCCTACATGAAGGGTTGGCTTGAGTGTTTCCCTGTATCCTGCGATCCATCTTTCCAGTAATGCTTTCTTATTCTGCAATAAACATTTTTTATCGTTCATCTGGAGAATGTATCCTGCTTCTTTTAACCCATCAATGATGTATTTGACATTACCAAGTGCTACGCCGGTAATTTCTGCGGTTTGCCGGTAAGGTTGATTCAAAGCATTTTCATTCAGCAAGAAATAAAAAACTGTTTTCAGCCCTGTTTTTGTAAAGGCACGGTTCGTAACAGGTTTTGTTTCTTCATTGATTGGTTTGTTTCCTTCCAACCAAATCACTGTGTTCTCATGTTTCAGGAATATGTTTCCTGCCGTGTCTAAAAAGCCGATTCCTTTCTTTTTTAATTCCTCCTTTGCAGCAGGGTATATCCTATGCGCTACAACCATATAAGGCTTGTATTGCTTAGCCCGGTTTTCGATGGCTGCCAACTGGTAAGGCTTGAGTTCATTTTTGATTTCTACAAACACGCGCACTTGGTTTTGGTAAAAATGAAAATCAATTTCCCCATCTTCTTGGTAGATAGTTGGACGGAATTCTCCCGCAATCCCAGTGTGGGCTTGTAGATTGCCTAAAGCTACGCGTATGATATCTTGGTCGTTCATTTTTATATTTAGTTCACTGACAGTGAACACACAAATATAATGAACATTAGCTACAATTATGATAAAAAGGTACGTTTGTTCACTTTTTACTATTGTTCACTGCTAGTGAACGTGTTAAAATAGTGAACATGGGTATCAAATCACTTAATTTTCAATGTATTTACAATAAATAGAATTAGCGCGAATTATACCTCGTATTTTAAACAGCCTGTAATTTTTGCTTTAATGCCAGCATATCATCGCTTACTTTCCTGTCAATAATTTTCGCGTAGTGCTGTGTGGTCTTTAAATTTTTATGCCCTAACATTTTAGATACTGTTTCAATAGGTACGCCATTACCAAGTGTTATAGTAGTGGCAAAAGTGTGCCGAGCGATGTGGGTGGTAAACTTTTTTGTAATGCCACATATATCAGCGATTTCCTTTAAG
>JAIEQT010000395.1 GCA_019747455.1 Chitinophagaceae bacterium
ATTGTTCGGGATTTTTGGGTAAGACGGGTAGAGGTACACACGAACATCATGGGGTGATGGGTCGGGTAGATATTATTACTGGAACCCTAGGTAAGGCTTTGGGTGGTGCATCTGGTGGTTTTACATCTGGACCCAAAGAGGTGATTAACATGCTTCGTCAGCGTTCGCGCCCTTATTTATTTTCGAATACATTGGCTCCGTCTATTGTGGGGGGATCGATTGCCGTTTTGGATATGCTCAGTGAAACTACCGAGTTGCGCGACAAATTGGAAAAAAACACAACCTATTTCCGCAAAAAAATGATCGAGGCTGGTTTTGATATCAAACTAGGAGTACATCCCATTGTGCCCATTATGTTGTATGACGCAAAGCTAGCCCAGGATTTTGCAAGTAAATTGTTGGATGAGGGAATTTATGTGATTGGTTTTTATTACCCCGTAGTGCCACAAGGCAAAGCGAGAATACGCGTGCAGATATCGGCTGCACACGAACAGGAGCATTTAGATCAAGCTATCAGTGCATTTACAAGGGTTGGTAAGGTGTTGGGGGTATTAAAAAAACACGTGTAAATTGTTTAAATTTGTACGTATACTTAATCATGTGAGCTATTTCATCCTATAAGTTAACATTGAGTGTAGAACCTAGCGTAGTTTTTTGGCCAAAGAAATTGCGAAGAAAAAATACATGAGCTTATCCAAATTGGTATAGAACTATTTGAAATCTATTTCAAAAGATGAAAAAATAGCAGTCGCTGATGGTATAGAAATTGCCGATTGGGTGAAGCAAATTGTGGTATTGGATAATCCTACACCAGATTTTGATCATAAAAAAGAGTATCAAAAACGTAGATAATCATATCAATTATGTCAGCTTCTAAACTAACATTGAGCGTAGATTCAAATGTAATTTATCGCGCCAAGCAATATGCCGAGAAAAGACATATTAGTCTATCCAAACTCGTGCAAAATTATTTAGATCAATTAAGTGCTCATAGCAATGATCAAAAAAGTGATATTGATCCTGATATTTTGGCATTAACGGGAATTTTAAAAGGAAAGGTTCCCGATGATATCGATTTAAAAGAAGAGCGATTTAAATATCTAAAGGGTAAACATGGGATATAAGTATATTTTTCTTGATAGTGATGTTCTTTTGGATGTTTTGTTAGAAAGGCAGCCATACTGTGGTTTTAGTCAAAGCATACTCCATAAAGGGAAAAATAAAGAAATAGAAATTGCTACGTCTGCTTTGGTTATAGCAAATATTTACTATATCATGGCAAAAATATTAGGCAAAGTACAAGCCAAGAAGAATACTGCAAAATTATTAAACATCTTTAACGTATTTCCTCTTGATGTAGAATGCATCAAGCTTGCAATAAATAGTGATTTTAATGATGTCGAAGATGGAATGCAACACTTTATCGCTACACAAAACCAATGTGAATTAATTATTACCAGAAATATAAAAGACTATAAAGAATCGCTGATACCTGTTTTATCTGCTGAGCACTATCTAAACCTAATTTGATACCATGCAACAAAAAATAAATCAATACACCACAGAAATCTCCAATTTTACGCCTAATACTGCTGAGGAACTCGAGAATTTTCGCATCAAATTTTTAGGAACAAAGGGTTTATTAAAAGATTTGTTTGATGAATTTAAAACTGTTTCGGCCGAAGATAAACGCGTGTTTGGAAAGGTGTTGAATGAATTTAAACAGTTGACAGAAGCAAAGTATAGCCAGCTGAAGGAAACATGGAATACTGAAATCACC
>JAIEQT010000482.1 GCA_019747455.1 Chitinophagaceae bacterium
CCATTAATATTAGGAATAAAAAACGTGACAACAGGGGTTGGAAGTGCGACTTTTACTTTTTCATCATTGACCTTGCATGTATTGTCAGGGTAAGAATGTGGATCTGGCATTTGATAGGTTAAGTTTCCTGGGACATCCCATGAGTAGGTAGTAGCTTTATCCAAACAAACATTAGAGGAACTTAATGAAATGTTCATTATATCTGCAGAACTTGAAAATAAATTAAAGCTTGCTGAATTATATGGCGGTGATTTAAAGTCATTTCTAATATCAATGCCACCATTGCTGGCACTGCCACCACGATCTATTTGATAAGAGAATGGTATTGCTTCTTCCGTGTTACAATTTATCTTTTCATACGATGCGCCTACGGTTGCTGATTGATTCCATAATTCTTTAGCAAGGCCAAATTGAGTGTTTACTGCACATTTATAAGGTTTTCCGCGATAATTAAAGTTAAAAGAATAGGTCATTGTGAAATACGTATCAATCTCTTTATCCGTATTTTCTTCAGTTACCTTACATTTGCTCATCTCAGCCTTGTCATAGTTCCCATATACAGCAATCTTATGGCTTGGATTATCGGTAGAAGTGTCCGATTCAGTCGGGTAGCCAAATGTACTATCTGAAGTACAATAGTACGCAGATTTATTTGTACTGTTGGGGAAATTGACAACAGGTGCAGTAAAATAGTTATAACCATCATCAAACTTTGGTTGGTCGATGGTAACGGCTATTTTTTGGGTATCTGGTTCGCCGTTTGCATATACTACTGTAAATACACTAGCAAGTATAGTTAGTAGAGTATATTTTTTCATGAATGATCCTTAAAATTATAATTAAATAGTTTACTTTAAAAGAAATGCTAACGAGTTTTATTGAATTATAGAATAGTAACTCAGTTACGGCAGTCGTAACTCAGTCGAAATGGTGATAGCGGCATGATTATAGCAAAGTTTTTTACTAACTGGATCGGTTTTTCAGTTCGCAACTGGAAATTAACGACTCGTATCGTATTATATTATGACTTGTTGGTATTATTTGATACTTTATTTTTTATATACATACATAGGAAAATGCTTTTTGGGGTTATGTGAAAAAGTGTATCTAAGTTTATAGCAATTCACGCTTAATCCCTATGCAAGCTTATCTTTCTTAATTAAGTAAATTTATTAGTTTTTGGATATATAACCATTGGCTTTTAGATTTTGTACCAAAGTATCTGCTCCGGCCATCATGTGTATATGTAATTTATTGCAAGCTTCATCACCCTTTCTGGCAATGGCCAGGTCAGCAAGTTTAGTATGGTCATGGTTGCTGGCAGCTATTAGTACTTCTTCCATGTGATTATTGGCTAATGTGGCAAACCATTCTTTCATTTGCAGGTATTTGCTTCTGACTTGGAGCAGCCCATTTATATTACATGCAGCAACCAAGGCATTATGAAATTCATTATTCCTGTTTGCCCATATCTGGGCGGTGGTATTGGCTTTATCTGGTTTAAGTTTTGTTAGTTTATATAATGTGCCCATTATGTTTGCTTCCCATTCATCGTCACCGGTCTCGATGCTTTCCTTAAACATCAGGCATTCAAGTTTTGCATGTGTTATTAGTACATCATGAACGTGGGTTTCCGTGAGGATTGCTACTGTAAAACCAACTTTATCTTTAAAATCAACTAAATTAAATCCTTTGCTGTGATTAATTAAAACCATGTTTTTATCAACCTCAGTTTTGGCGCTAACCCCACCTTTTGCTTCGTAATGTTGAATTACTTTGCGGATGGC